>JBFIID010000120.1:0-7510 GCA_041601415.1 Gammaproteobacteria bacterium | reverse complement strand
TAGACACTGTTTCTGTAACTGACTGTCACATCATCCTTGGCTACCTGAACCCTGACAACTTCCTCGGTGGTATTCTGACGCTGGATGTTCCTCGTGCTCGTCAGTGCGTACAAGACCAAATCGCTACACCTCTGGGTTTGTCCCTGGAAGATGCTGCTTCTGGTGTTATCGAGCTGCTCGATCTGTCTCTGCGCCAACACCTTCGTGCAATGATTTCTGCGAAAGGTTACCAACCAAGTGACTTCGTATGTTTCTCATACGGCGGTGGTGGTCCTGTTCACGCCTACGGTTACACCATGGGTCTGGGCTTCAAAGAAACTATCATTCCTGCGTGGGCTGCTGGCTTCTCTGCCTTCGGTTGTGCAACTGCAGACTTCGAATACCGTTACGATAAATCAACTATGATCGGTATTACGAAAGATTCCACTACAGCTGATAAACTAGCTGCTGTAACAACTCTGCAAACTGCATGGGATGAGCTGACTGAGAAGGTTCTGGAAGAGTTCCGTATCAACGGCTTCACTCCGGATCAAGTCACTCTGACTCCCGGTTACCGCATGCAGTATCTGGGTCAGTTGAACGACCTGGAAATGAGCTCACCGCTGAAGTCTATTTCTAAAGCTGAAGACTGGGATAACCTGGTTGCAGAGTTCGATTTAACCTATGCGCGTGTATATGCTGATGCTGCTCGTTCTCCGGAACTGGGCTTTGGTATCACCGGTGCAATCCTGCGCGGTTCTGTTGAAACCAAGAAGCCAAGTATCCCATCCGAGCCAGATGCTGGCCCGATTCCCCCGGCTGAAGCTCGCACCGGTTCTCGTCCGTTCTACTTCAAGAAGAAGTGGGTTGAAGCACAACTCTACAAAATGGAAGCTTTGAAGCCTGGTAACCGCATCACTGGTCCCGCGGTTATTGAGTCTGATGCCACTACTTATGTTGTACCACCTGGATTCGAAACTTGGTTGGACGGACACCGTCTGTACCACCTGATCGAAGTATAATAAGTACTGGTTATCTATCCATAGAGAATTGCTAACGTCGACTACTAGACGTAGATAAAAGATACAGAGGATAAAAAATGACTATTTTACAAAACCCCCTGGGTATGAAACCCGGCTCACTGTTGAAGAGTGGCCTGACTCTGAACGAGCACCGTAATGCTATTCTGGAGCGCACTGCCAAGACTGGCTACTACAACGGTCTGAAAGAGCTGACATTCAAAGATAGCGACCCCATTGGCTTCGAGCGTATCTTCTCCAAGATCCGTGCTGGCCTGGTAAACGCTCGTGAAGTTGCTAAGAAGATTGCTGCTTCTCCCATCGTTGAGCAGGAAGGTGAGCTGTGCTTCACCCTGTACAACCCGGCTGGTGACTGTGTTGCAACTTCTACAGGTATTATCATTCACGTGGGTACCATGGGCGCTGCGATCAAATACATGATCCAGAATAACTGGGAAAGCAACCCCGGAATCGAAGACGGTGACATGTTCACCAACAACGATTGTCAAATTGGTAACGTTCACCCGTGTGATATCGCAACTATCGTACCTATCTTCTCGGATGGGGAGCTCGTAGGTTGGGTCGGCGGTATGACTCACGTAATTGATACCGGTGCAGTGGGCCCTGGCTCCATGTCCAATGGCCAAGTTCAGCGTTTTGGTGATGGCATCCAGATCAGCTGTCGCAAAACAGCTAGGAACGATACCCCTCTGCGCGACTATCTGCACGAAAGTCAACGTAATGTGCGTACGACCAAATACTGGATTCTCGATGAGAAAACCCGTATTGCAGGTGCTCACATGATCCGCGCCATGCTTACCGAAGTGATCGAAGAAGAAGGCGCGGAAGCTGTTAAGACCTTCATGTACGAAGTTGTTGAAGATGGCCGCCGTGGCCTGATTAGCCGCATCAAGGCTATGTGTATTCCCGGTAAGGTCAAGACCGTTGCATTCGTTGACGTTCCCTATACGCACGAAGACGTTCATGTTCCGTCTACCTTCGCGAGAGTGGACACCATCATGCACGCTCCGTGTACCATCACAATCAACGCCGACGCCACCTGGCGTCTGGACTTCGAAGGATGCAGCCGTTGGGGTTGGCACACTTATAACTCCAACCCTACTGCATTTACTTCCGGTATCTGGGTAATGATGACTCAGACTCTGGTTCCTACTGAGCGTATCAATGATGGCCCTCGTTACGCTACTAGCTTCCATTGCCCTAAGGGTACCTGGACCAACCCGGATGACCGCCGTACAGCTCACGCTGACGCATGGCACTTCTTGGTATCTTCCTGGAGCTCCCTGTGGCGCGGCCTGAGCCGTACCTACTTCGGCCGTGGTTATCTGGAAGAAGTTAACGCCGGTAACTCCAACCCCTGTAACTGGTTGCAGGGCGGTGGTGTAAACCAGGACGGTGAAATTCACGCGGTTAACAGTTTCGAAACTGCTGCCTGTGGTACCGGTGCCTGTGCTGTTAAAGATGGTCTGAACCACGCTGCTGCGATCTGGAACCCTGAGGGTGACATGGGTGACATCGAGATCTGGGAACTGGCTGAGCCGCTGCTCTACATGGGTCGTCGTATCAAGACCAACACCGGTGGTTACGGTAAGTACCGCGGTGGTCTGGGTTACGAGACACTGCGTATGGTTTGGAACTCTACTGACTGGACCATGTTCTTCATGGGTAACGGCTACATGAACAGTGACTGGGGCTTGATGGGTGGTTATCCGTCAGCTACTGGCTACCGTTTTGAAGCTCACAAAACCGGTCTCAAAAAACGTATTGCCGAAGGCAAATCTCTGCCTCTGGGTCAAGACCGTGATCCACGTGATTGTGAATTTGAAAAACACTTGGAGCCGGGCGCGATCGTCAAGCGTGACAAGCAGTGTATTACCACTGAAGAAATGTTTGACAACGGTGACCTGTACCTGAACTACCTGCGTGGTGGCCCGGGCTTAGGTGATCCTCTGGATCGTGAAATTGATGCTATTCAGGAAGATTTGAACGAAAACTTTATTCTCGAAGAGTTTGCTGTAAAAATTTACGGTGCTGTATTCACTAGAGATGCTGAAGGTGTTTACACCGTCGACGCTGCAAAAACTAAAGCTCGCCAGGCCGAAATCCGCAAAGAGCGTATTGCTCGCGGCAAGCCGGTTCACGAGTGGATGAAAGGGGAGCGTCAAAAAATCATCGACAAGGACGCATCAGTGCAAGTTCAGCAAATGTTTGCGTCAAGCTTCTATATTTCAGCCAAGTTCCTGGCAGAATTCAAAGAATTCTGGGATCTGCCCGAGTCTTGGGAACTGAATGAAGAAGACCTGGGTGTTCCTATGTACGGTGCTCGCATCACCATGGAAATTGGTGATCTGCCCGACGTACATCCGGTCGTCATGGTAGAAGAATAAGGCAACCTGTTTTGCCGATATGAAGAGTGGGGCCCGGGCTCCGGGTTCCTGCTCTATCACTTGATAAATTGACAGAACATAAGAGAGTTTAGATATGTCTACTTATAGTAAAAAACAGGTCGCTGACCTGGTCAAAGGTGATCTGGACTGGGATACCGTTCACCTTATGCTTTCCATGCCGAAAGATAACGATCGCTACAAGCTGTATATGGAAGTGCTGCAAGATAACGTGGACTATGATGACAAAATCATCTTGGCTTTGGGCCCGCGCCTGAATGTTGTTGAGCGTACAGCTGACAAGGAAATCGTAGCTAAATGTGATTGCGGACATGACTTTGGTGATTACCGCAAAAACTGGAAGTTAGGTGCACTGATCTATGTGCGTGATAGCGTAGAGAAGATGGAACAAATCTATCCTGCGATCATGGCTCCTGACACTGCTTGGCAGGTATACCGTGAGTACTACTGCCCGTCTTGCGGCGTTCAGCACGACGTGGAAGCACCTACTCCCTGGTACCCCGTCATGCATGATATTCAGCCCGACCTGAAGACTTTCTTCGAGTGGTTGGAAATGCCGGCACCTGCCAAAATCTAAAGGTAGATGCAGAAGGTCCCGACCTTCGGGTCGGGACCTTTTTTTATTTCTGGCGCAGCAAAATTGCCAAGTTCAGCTGCATGATCCAATTAACGCCCGCCAAACCGACTTTTCATGAGATGGTGCGGAGACTATACTGCCCACCTTGCCATGCTCCGTGGCGACGTCCGATCACGTAAAATAGCTAGAAAAGCGCTGAATTGTCAATTCATGGCCTGACTCTGTTAGAGCCGTAGTTGAGGTGTGTAAAAATTATTAGAGGAATAAACTATGTCTCAAGCTAAAAATCAAAACAAAGGGCCGCATTTTTCAATGCAAAAAATCTATCTGAAGCGGTGTGAATACGATGCACCGAATGCGGCTACCGTGTTCCGTGATGACTGGAAACCGGAAATCACGCTGGACATGGACATCAAAAGCAACACGATAGAAGACGATCGTTTTGAAGTCTTGTTATCCGTCTCGATTATCACACACAACAACGCCGGTAACATGGTGGCCTTCAAACTGGTGGTGGAACAGGCTGCGTTGTTTGTCATCAGTGGGTTCGAGAAAGACCATCTGCAAGAAGCGCTGGGTTCTGCCTGTCCGGCGATTATGTTCCCCTATCTGCGCGAAACAGTTGATCACATGCTGATTAAAGGCGGTTTCCCTCCACTGATGTTGGCGCCGGTTAATTTTGATGCGCTATATCAAGAGAAAATAAACAAAAAATCCTGATGATGTCATGTTCTTTGGTATGACAAAGGAATGTGTTCTCTAGCTAGATAGATTGAGAAGCACTGCGCAGATCATCAGGGTATTAAGATAAGAACCACTCTCGATAGATATATTGAGGGTGGTTTTTTTTGAAGAAATTTAAGGGGGTAGGAATAACTGGGAGCCCACATTTCGCCATGGAAAGTTAGCTAGAACGCCTACCCCGTGGAGTGAGACTCCTAAAATGACCCGAGAGGGTTGTGGAGGGGCTACCTCGTCTTGGTGTTAGTAAAATTATTAGTGTCCGATCTTTTGGTGCAGATGGCAGTAACCGGGGCAACGGGTAGTGGAAGTTTAATACGGCCACGTGACAATATTTTCTCAAAGTCCTCTCGGGGGATGGGTCTGCTGAAGTAGAATCCCTGAAGAAAATCACACCCTGATTGTGAGAGATATTCAGCCTGCTCTTGATTTTCAACGCCCTCAGCAGTGGCGGATAAGCCGAAAGAGCGGCTAAGCATGAGAATCACATCGGCAATTTTGAAGGTTGTTTCGTTGTAGTCAAGTTCAGCGATAAACGTTTTGTCTATTTTGAGTTTTTGAACTGGATAAGCCTTTAATTGGTTAAGCGAGGTAAAACCTCGACCAAAGTCGTCCAGTGCGACAGTCAAACCTAGCTCATTGAGCCTCTCCAAAACATCTAGGCTGCGATCGTCATGGTCAACGAGTTTCGTCTCGGTGATTTCCAATTCTAGAAGAGAAGGGGGCAAGTTATAGCTTTTCAGGCAAGCATCAATGAATGTGGGTAAGGAAAGGTTGCGCAGTTCACCAGCAGATATATTGACTGAGCAGCGCAGCAGGGGGAGTTCGCGATCACGCCAGTCAGACAACATTTCACAACATTCGCTAATGACCCAGGCATCAATTTCCCGCATGACGCCACAGGATTCGGCTATGGGTACAAATTCAGATGGAGATACATTGCCCAGTGTGCGGCTGTTCCAGCGCAACAATAGCTCCACGCCTGCTAGCGTATAGTGTTCTGCATTGACGTAGGGTTGCAGTTCAAGGTGAAACTCGTTGTTTAATAAAGCGCTGCGCAGTGCTTCCTGTACCTGGCGCTGACGCTGGAGAATTTTTGAAAGGGTTTTCGAAAAGAAGTGGTAAGTGTGCTTTCCGGAAGTTTTTGCCTGATACATCGCCGCATCAGCATGGCGAATAAGTTGATCGGCATTGTGGGCATCATCTGGATAAGTGGCGATACCAATCGACGCCTGCACATACAAAAGTTGTTTATCAATTTCAACTGGGTGATGGGTAGATTCCAGCAGTCGCTCGGCCACTGCCACCGTGGCAATGGTGTCGCTGAGCCCGGACAATAGAATGGCAAATTCATCGCCGGCCAGGCGTGCAATATTGCTACTTTCAGTGGGATTGATGGCTGAGACCATGTCCGAACTACGGGTTATGCGTTGAATGCGGCTGGCAAATTCCTCCAATACACGGTCACCCATCTGGTGGCCATAGTGGTCATTAATCACCTTGAAGTTGTCCAGATCAATGAATAACAAGGCGAGTTTTTTCCCGTCGCGCTTGGCCGTGGCGATAGCGCTATCCAGATAGAGTTTGAACAAACGCCGGTTGGCAAGACCGGTAAGGGTGTCGTAGTAGGCTAAATTCTGGATTTGTTCCTTGGCTTTGCTTTCTGCATGAAAAACTGTTGCTAGCGCTTTGTGCAGACGTTGGATTTCGGTAATTCCGCCGAGGGTTTGAAAATCAATATCCTTGCCTTCTGCTTTCATTTCAACAGCATTGGCGAGTTGAATAAGGGGTCTTACTAACAGGCGATGCGTCAGCACGCTGGCCAGTAACAGGAAGGCAGCGAACGCGGGTAACAACACGTATAAAACAAGATCCCAATTGTTGCTGAAAATGGATGTGGGATATAAGTGGAGAGCCCCTGTCATGAGCAAAAGCAGCCCCAGGGTGAGGGCAGTAAAATAAAGAAAAATAAATCGGTAGCTAACTTTCATAACGGCAATCATTTTTCTGTTTGCTTCAGTAGGAAGCAGCTAAAAGTCATACATAAAAGTGAAAACGAGAGTGAAAGCACTCAAGGGGCCGGTAGGCATAGCCGTCACAGGTGGGAAGCTTCTCACTATAACGACACTTAATGGCAGCCTTTCCTTGTGAAATAAAGTGCTTGTCGCCTGATATCACCTTGGCTGTAATAACTTAACACGCAACATAGCATAGACACTGATTTTATAAAAAATCACCCCAGAGTGACTGGAGGATGCTAATGGCGACAATCGGTACTGTTTCGGTGCGGAAAACCCGTGGTCCTAAGCGGAGAGGTTCGAAATTGGCAGTTAATGCCGTGACGATTTCGCGGTCACTGAGTCCGCCCTCCGGGCCGATCAGCAGTGCAGCAGATTGGACCTGCTGACTGCGCAGCTGACCTAACGTTTGGTCACTACGGTGGTGAAGAACCAGTTTTCGTTCCGCCGCTACTTGCGGAAGCCACTGTTCCATTGTGAGGGGTTCATGGAGAACGGGCAGGCGATTACGGTAGCATTGTTCGCAGGCACTGATACATATCTGCTGCCAGTGACGCTGCTTTTTCTCGGACCGATCACCCTTTAATTTAACTTCAGTGCGTTCTGTGTAGAGCGGTGTGATCTCGGTGGCGCCGGCTTCGGTTGCTTTCTGGATGACCCAGTCCATGCGGTCGCCGCGTGATATGCCAATTCCAAGATGAATGTGGAGGGGTGACTCCCGTTCAATATCCAGGAAATCGCCCACTTCTG
>JBFIID010000119.1:0-7625 GCA_041601415.1 Gammaproteobacteria bacterium | reverse complement strand
GGCCCTTGCCAGGCCCAGCCAGTAAATGATGGGCAGGGCGATAACGCTGATTACAATCCCTGTGCCTGCCAGCGCACTTATAGTCTGCATGCTGCGGTTTTCCAGTCGACGCAGCTGTAGTAGCCCGGCGGTTAGCGCCACGGTCAGGGTGGTATCCAGCAGTGAGGCAATAATTGAATAATCCAGCGGTAATAGATTGAGTGACAACAGGATGCTGATTAAGGTATAGATAAGCAGCAACAGCAGGGTGAAGGCTGGAGAAGCAGGAACATCCTGTGGGCCGGCCTTGAACCAGCAGATGCGGAAAAAATGATTGAATAAAGCAATAATGCTTGAATACATCTTGCGCACAGGTCTCGCGGAAATTAGTAACATAATAACCCACGCATGAAGCCCGATACAGGCCAACATGTGCAAAACAAAAACACCATGATGCTATGAAGTTTTCAATTCTGATCAAGACCAGTCCCTATCAGCAACAGGCGGCACTAACGGCACAGCACTTCATCAGTGCCTTACTGGACAAAGGGCATGAGGTCTTGCGCGTGTTCTTCTATCAGGAAGGGGTCTATAACGCGACTGCCCTGAGTCTGCCGCCACAGGATGAAAGCAACGTGATTGAAAACTGGGGCCGACTCGCGGACCAGCACAATATCGATCTGGTGATCTGTTCCACAGCGGGTCTGCGCCGCGGCATTATGGATGACGACACCGCGAGCAGACAGTCACAGGGGCAGGGCGTGATGCACCCGGCATTTCGCAGCGGTAGTCTATTGTTGCTGGTGGATGCGATGGCAGAGTCTGATCGCTTCATGGCCTTTGAGGGTTGAGCACGGTGGTACAGGATGAAGATAAAATGAATTGCCTGTTTATTAACCGACATGCTCCGCATGGCAGTTTGCTGACATGGGAGTCACTGGAGTTATCCATGATCTCCGCCGCCTATGAGCAGAATGTGTGCCTGCTGTATATTGATGACGGTGTGTATCAACTCAAAGCGCAACAAGATACCGCTGCCAGCGGAACGCGCAATTATTCAGCCGTATTCGGTGCTCTGGATGACTACGGCATTCAACGCATTTATGTCGATAATGACTCCCTGCAGGCACGCGGGCTGAGTGTCTCGGATCTGTTCGTGTCGGTTGAGCTGGTCGACACCGAGGCGCTACGCGAACTGCTGGAACAGCAGGATATAGTAGTGAATAACTAGATGTTACATACCGTCAACAAATCACCTTTTATGGATCAAACTCTCGCGTCGTGTTTGCGCCTGGCATCGGCAGGTTCGTCGATCCTGCTAATCGAAGATGCGGTATATGCCGCGGTGAAAAATACCGCTTTTAGTGAAACCATACTGCAGGCGGCAAAGGACTATAGCGTGTATGCATTGCAGGCAGATCTGGAGGCGCGTGGTCTGACCACAGATCATCTTCTGGATGTTATTCAGATTACTGATTACCACGGTTTCGTTGAGCTAAGCATTCGCCATGACAAGGTGTTGGCGTGGTGAGTGAATTGCATGTAGGAGAGCAAACACTGCAGACCACCGATGATGGTTTTTTGCTGGAACTCCCCGCCTGGACACCTGCAGTGGCAGAGGTCATGGCACAGCAGGATGAGTTAAGCCTGTCGCCGGAACACTGGGAAATCATAGAATTTGTGCGAGCTTATTATGCGGCGCATAGCATCGTGCCTATTATGCGCATTCTGGCCAAAGCGATTGCCAGGGAACTGGGCGAAGAAAAGGCTAAAACCCGATATCTGTATGGTTTGTTTGCAGAAGGTCCGGTACGGCAGGCCTCACGCTATGGAGGTTTGCCCAAACCACCCAGCTGTATCTGAGCATACAGCAGCATTATTTGCCCTTGATATAGACCTCATCGTAGAAGGTGCTGACCCATTCTGGTTTATAGACGATAAACAGAGTCATCAGCATGCCGCTGATAAAGGCCTCGGGAAACATCATCATCACGCTGGCGAGCAGATAATCGGAAAACTGGTGATGGCCGAGGTTTGTTGCGAGCAGCAGCAGTGCACTGTTCGCCAGAGTGCTACTGATTGAGGCGAGTGCGGCTCCGGCAAAGCAGGCGACAAACACATAGACGAAAAAATGCGTGGGCAGATACTGCCGCACCAAGAGTGCAAACAGATAGCTGGCGAAGACAGGAACGATTCCACAGCTCAGCATATTCAGACCCAGTCCCGCCAGATCGGTGGTGGCATACAGGCTATCCAGTGCCACGATGACGGTCATCGAAAGCAATGCAAAACGCCAGCGAAACATCAGGGTCAGCACGGTCGCACCCAGCAGGTGCAGATGAAGTCCGTTCGGCAGCTCCGCCTTGATCTGCCATAACAGCAGAACGATGACGGTCATCGCCAGATAAATATGCAGGGATTCATTTTCCTTAAGACGTTTCCAGTCTGCTCGCGGCAGGCTGATGAACAGGCATAGCCAGAGCAGGCCATGCCCATACCAGAGCAGTTCAGGGCTGAAAAAGGCGGATGGAAAATCCATAACCGCCTAGTGAAGGGCAAACTCAGCTATAGCGCTGGAAGATAAGGCTCGCGTTGGTGCCACCGAAACCGAAGCTATTCGACATGACGGTGTTCAGGGTCACATCGTACTTGTTCTCTCGCACGATGTTAAAGCCGTCGGCACCGGGGTCCAGTTCTTCAATATTGGCTGAGGCGCACAGAAAATCATTCTGCATCATCAACAAGGAATAGATGGCCTCATTCGAGCCAGCAGCACCCAGAGCATGACCGGTCAATGACTTGGTGGCACTGATCCAGGGTGTGTTTTCACCAAACACGGCTTTTACCGCGCCGAGCTCCGCCAGATCACCGGCGGGTGTGCTGGTGCCATGTGCGTTTATATAGTCGATCGGGCCATCGACCGTCGCCATTGCCTGTTCCATGCAGCGTTGCGCACCTTCGCCTGATGGGCGAACCATGTCATAGCCATCAGAGGTTGCGCCGTAGCCGGTGAGTTCAGCGAGGATGTTCGCACCGCGAGCCTTTGCATGTTCAAGTTCTTCCAGGATCACCACACCACCACCGCCCGAGATGACAAAACCATCACGATTGGCGTCATAAGCGCGAGAGGCCTTATCCGGGGTGTCATTGTATTTGGATGACAGCGCTCCCATGGCATCAAACAGCATGCTCATGCTCCAGTGCAGTTCTTCACCCCCGCCGGCAAAGACGATGTCCTGTTTACCCATCTGGATCTGCTCGTAGGCATTGCCAATGCAGTGGGCACTGGTGGAGCAGGCGGAACTGATGGTGTAATTCACGCCCTTAATTTTGAAGAAGGTGGACAGGCAGGCAGAGTTGGTACTCGACATGTTGCGCGGCACCATGAACGGGCCAATCTTTTTCGCGCCTTTCTCACGCAGGATGTCGGTTGCCAGGGTCTGGTTCTTCATCGAAGGACCACCAGAGCCCATGATCAGGCCCGTGCGCGGATTGGAAATATCGGCCTCGGTGAGACCGGAGTCTTCCAGCGCTTCGACCATTGCCAGGTAGTTATACGCGGCACCATCACCCATGAAACGCATGAGTTTACGGTCGATATTCTCTTCCAGGTTGATATCGAGAGAACCTGAAACATGCGAACGAAAGCCCAGATCAGCGTATTCCTGATTATGTACAATCCCGGAGCGAAGTGATTTCAGCGATTCCAGCACTTCATTTTTATTATTGCCGATACTCGAAACAATGCCGATACCGGTGACAACTACACGCTTCACACTAGAAATCCTCAGTCGATGTAAACAGGCCTACACGTAAATTTTTGGCACTGTATATTTCCTTACCATCTGCTTCCATGCGACCATCGGCGACACCCATTTTGAGATCGCGCATAATGATTCGTTTGATGTCTATATAGTAGGTGATCTTCTTCACCTTGGGGGTAACCTGTCCGGTGAACTTCACATCGTTGGAACCCAGTGCACGACCGCGCCCCGGGGCGCCCAGCCAGGCCACGTAGAAACCAATTAATTGCCACATTGCATCGAGCCCAAGACAACCAGGCATCACGGGATCGCCTTCGAAGTGACAGTCGAAAAACCAGAGATCCGGGTTGATGTCGAGTTCTGCGATGATCTGCCCTTTGTTCGCAGCACCGCCGTCTTCGGTAATGGAGATGATTCTATCAACCATCAGCATGGGAGGCAGGGGAAGCTGGGCGTTGCCGGGGCCAAATAGCTCACCACGTCCACAAGAGATTAATTCGTCACGCGAATACTGGTTTTGTCTTTGCATAAGTGTTTGATATGTATGAGGTTTATTCAGAGTGAAAGAGTGGGAAGGCCTACCCGTGCCAGTCCTTCGGTTTTTAGTTGGCGGATTATCGCATGATGTAAAGGGTTTTTCCTCCTTTTGCACTCTATTTTTTATTCTGCCTGTTTTGTCACCGGTGCGCTGAAACACAGCTACCTTAGATTGCCCGGGCTTGACCCAGCGGCTTGCTTAAAAATGCAGCTAGCGCGTACACTTTTCAAAGGTGCCCGAAAACACGAGCCTGTCTGTTGTGACAGGCGAATAAGCTTTTTTGGGCAGACACAGCTTTTGTACACGGCATTACAGATGTCGTGGGTAAATGCTGGCGGCATCGAGCTAGCCATAATTAGCATTCGCCCGGCGAGAGAATATCGGAACAAACCACATGTCCAGCAGTAAATTTACCATCCTGATCGTCGATGACGACGCAACGACACGTAAGGTACTGACACTCAGAATTGAGTCTCAGGGTTATCAGGTGAAGACGGCCCATGATGGAACACTGGCACTGGAGATGATCAATCGGGGAGGCATCGATCTGGTGCTGATGGACCTGAACATGCCCGGCATGGGCGGTAAGGAATTACTGGCGCGTCTACGCAGTCGTTTTTCCATTTCCCAGTTACCGGTCATCGTTCTTACCGTCACCGAGGACCGTGAAGAAGTGTTACGCGTGCTTGAAATCGGCGCCAATGACTTTGTGGTCAAACCGGGAGACATGCCGGTTCTGATCGCCAGAATCAAAAACCAGTTAACCATGAAAAGCATGCTCGATTCGGTTCGTGATCACCACCACGACGTACAGCGTGGGGTCTTGAGTACCAAGGCCGAACTGGCAGAAAAGAGTAGCGAGCTGCACGATGAGGTACATGCCCGCGAAGAACTACAGGAAGAGTTGATTACCACGCAGTCTCGCTTTCAGCTCCTGTATGAAAGTAATCCTGCGCTGTGCCTGACTCTGGATGACACCGGCCGGATACTGTCGGTGAATATCAATGGGGCGCGACTGTTGGGCTATACGCGCAAGGAACTGGTCGGTCGTCCTGTGATTAAAACCTACCACCCAAAAGACTGGGAACTGATCGAAGAATATTTACAGGAAGTTCTGCAGGTGCCGAATCGGATTCATCGTTGGGAATTACGCCACAGCTGCAACGATGGCAGTGTATTGTGGACACGGGAAACCGTGCGCGCTGTCAGGGACAGCAAGGGGCAGACAAGTATCCTCATGGTCTGTGAAGACATTACTGCCAATATGCCGGTAGAAAGTGAATAACAGCTATTTCTTAATCAATAAACTCTTCAGGTCGGCGAATGGCTGATGGGTAGAGGTGTTTTTCCGGGCGCTACTGCCGGTCGGAGTCTGTGCCTGTTCCAGGTATCGGGCATGCTCGTTGTCGTGGCAGTAGAGGCAGAGTAATTCCCAATTGCTGCCATCGGCAGGGTTATTGTCGTGATTGTGATCACGATGATGAACCGTCAGTTCCTGCAAATTTTCACGGTTGAATTCGCGGCTACAGCGGCCGCAGATCCAGGGGTACAGCTTTAGTGCCCGCTGTCGATAATCCTTCTCTCGCTGATCCCGATTGATACGTGCCTCGGCGACCGCTTTATCCAGTTTGTTATCATTGATCATGCTGCTTCTGTTCCGTTCGGAAGATCTCTCCCTGTGATAATAGACCGCCAGCAGGTCCGCAACAACAGAGCTGGATTAAAGTGCATCTCTCTACCATAGTCATACTATGACCATATGGTGATTCCCGCGGTCATATTCCACAATGGGATCCTATTCTATGAACGGCTCATCAATGAGCACTGACCTGGCCAAAGCGATTTGATTCCTATGCAAACAGACACAGATACAGCTTCAGAGCAAAAACGTATCGCATTCTTTGTCACCTGTCTGGTTGACATGATGCGTCCATCCATCGGTTTCGCCGCAATCAGGCTACTGGAGGCAAGTGGTCATCGTGTTGAAGTCCCTGCTGATCAGACCTGCTGTGGGCAGGCCTCCTACAACAGTGGAGACCTTGCAGCAGCGCGACGGACCGCGCGCCAGCACATTGAGCTTTTTTCGGGCTATGACTATGTGGTCGCGCCCTCCGGTTCCTGTCTCTCGATGATCAAAAATGATTACCCGACCCTGTTCGATGACGAGCCTGAGTATCAACGGCGTGCCGAGGAACTGGCCGATAAATGTTACGAGTTATTGTCTTTTCTCGACCTACAGAAGGTACCGATCAAGGCCAGTTATGCGGGTAAGGTGACCTACCATGACAGCTGCTCGGGACTGCGCAGTCTCGGCATCAAACATCAGCCTCGCAATCTGTTAAACAAGGTCGAAGGGTTGAGCCTCAGTGAAATGAATGACGCTGAAGTCTGTTGCGGTTTTGGTGGCTCCTTCTGTGTAAAGTTTCCTGACATCTCGAATCATATGGTGTCGGACAAGTTAAACAATATTCTGGCCTCTGAGGCGGACACCATAGCCGGTGGTGATCTCGGTTGCCTGATGAATATCGCCGGTAAAATTAGCCGGGAAGGTGCTGCTGTGCGTTGTTTTCACACAGCGGAAATACTCGCGGGAATGGCAGACGGCCCCGGTATCTGTGCGACTAAAAAAGGTACGCAGAAATGAAGGCGAATTCCGAACAGTTTAGTGCCAATGCCAGTCGTGCGCTGGGTGACAGGATCCTCCAGCACGCCCTGATTAATGTTAAAGAAGGGCTGGTGAATCGACGCAGGCAGGCAGTAGAGCGGATACCCCAGTTTGAACAGTGGCGTGATCTGGCCAGCCAGATAAAAACGCATACCCTGGCTAATCTGGATTTTTATTTACAGCAATATGAACGGCAGGTTATCGAGAGTGGTGGTCAGGTACACTGGGCGCGTGATGCCGCCGAGGCACAGCAGATAATCCTTTCCATCTGTCAGCAGGTTGATGCCCGCTCGGTGGTCAAGGGCAAGTCTATGGCCGGTGAAGAAATCGGTGTTAATGAGGTGCTCGAAGAGAACGGCATCGACGTTGTGGAAACCGATCTGGGTGAATACATCATTCAACTCGCCAAGGAACCTCCCAGTCATATCATCGTGCCGGCGGTACATAAAACCAAAGAACAGATCTCGGATCTGTTTTATCAGAATCATCAGCAGTACGGTTGTCACGAGCGGCTCACGGAAATACCGGACATGGTCAATGAGGCACGCAGGATCATGCGCGAGAAGTTTCTTGCCGCCGATGTGGGAATCACCGGTGCAAACTTTCTAATCGCCGAAACCGGCAGCAGTGTGATCGTCACCAATGAAGGCAATGGTGATTTGTCCAGTTGTCTTCCCCG
>JBFIID010000118.1:0-7649 GCA_041601415.1 Gammaproteobacteria bacterium | reverse complement strand
CACCCGCAATCAGGGCTTTAGGAATTTCAACCGGATTGGCTGTGTAGAGGGCATCAAGCACACTCTGTCTTTGGGCATTTTTCAGTGCATTGTCGCGTTCGCGGGTCATGTTATTGAGTACTTCGGCCTTAAATGCTTCCAGACCGCCCTCCTCGACACCAAAGTCCTTGAAGAAAGCATCGTCCAGCTCCGGAAGAACAGGCTCTTCAACCTTGATTACCGTAACCGCGAAATTAACCGGCTTACCAGCCAGTGCTTCACTGTGATATGCCTCAGGGAACTGTAAATCGAGGCTCAACTCACTGCCCGCAGTAGCGCCGATTAAACCTTCTTCAAAACCCTCTATCAGGGTGCTGGCGCCAATTTCAACCGGATAGTTCTTTGCTTCACCACCATCGAACTTCTCACCATCGATACTGCCCACGAAGTCCAGGGTCATCTGATCCCCTTTCTGTGAACCGCGCTCAACCTCGGCCCAGCTACGACGCTGGGTTCTGAGACTGTCGATCATCTTATCGATGTCTTCGTCTTCAATTTCGCACACCGGCTTTTCTACCGTTAGTTCTGCGACCGGTGCAGGTGTCACTTCCGGATAGATTTCGAACGTAGCATTGTAGGCAAAGCCCTCACCCTCGCCCTTTTCAATGGGCTCAATATTCGGGTCGCCCGCTGGACGAAGCTTTTCATCGGCAACCGCCTCATAAAAACTGGTTCTGATCACCTCACCCAGGACTTCCTGACGCACACGCTCACCAAAGCGCTTTTCCACCAGTTTCATCGGTACCTTACCTGGGCGAAAGCCATCAACCTTGGTTGTTCTGGAGATGGACTTCAATCGGTTCTTAACTTCGGTACTGATACGTTCTTCTGGAACTTCGACGGTCATACGTCGTTCCAGTGAACCAGTATTCTCAACGGATACCTGCATTACTTCTGCCTCATTAACTGTTGGTGTTGCATCTTATGCATCAGTGCATTTTGTAATCTGGTGCGAAAGGAGAGACTCGAACTCTCACGGGTTGCCCCACTGGTACCTAAAACCAGCGCGTCTACCAATTCCGCCACTCTCGCATTATTCTGGCTGGCTCCAGGAAACTGGAGCGCGCGCGATTATAGCGCAACATGAGCATGTTAATCATCAATCTCGGCGGATTAGATGGAAAAATATCAAAAATTCGCGTCACGCTTCATACTATGCGACTTGAGGCGACCTATTTAACAGCTTGTTATTAAACTATAATTCACCAAGATTTCTCGCTCCATGGGATCAGAATTAAATCTATACCTTTCTGCCTGTGGTCATTTTGAATTCGCCGAATCAAATTTCCATATGATCGGTTACCACTATATATAGGTATGCACTGATGAAAAGGAATACTCTAACTTGCCTCTTGTTCAGCTCAATGTTCTTCATTCTGCCCGTTCAGGCGGTCACGGTGTACGAGTGTGTTGATAGTACCGGTAATTCTGTCTTCATGGATCGCTGCCCTCCCGGAACTGAAAAAGTCTCAACAAGAGAGTTATCGACGGGCAAAAAACCACAGGGACCGGATCTAAAGTCCATTTCCTCGCGCAACCCGATTACCTTCTATAGTGTGCCGGACTGTGATTCCTGTGATCTGGTTCGGGCCTATCTAAATAGAAGGGGCCTTCCAATAACCGAAAAAAATGTCGTTGATAATCTCGAGAATCAGGAAGAACTGATGGAAAAGAGTGGGGCTCTGACTGTTCCGGTTGTCACCATCGGCGATGCCACCATCAAGGGCTACAATAAACCCGTGATGGAGACGACACTTATAGACGCGGGTTATCCTGAAGAGGCTGAAAAGTAAAATCTAAATCGGTGTTTTTCTATCGGGCAGATTTTGCAGTCTGGTAAACAACATTGCCTGCCTTGCTGGCGTTCGCCTGCAGACTGTGTACCAGCATAAATTCAAGCAGCTGGAAGATGCGACTCAACCCAAACAGTAAAACGGCACCCCAGAGCAAGGGGAAAAAGTTATTGAAATACTGACCGGCCAGGCTCACTTCAGGGATAGAGATTGCATAGGTGAGACATCCACCTGCGACTAACAATGTAACCATACCCATGATATCTAACAGACTACAGATGTTCCGGACTAGTGATTTCATATTGTTTGTTCCCTTACCTGAGGTTATTTCCGAGTCTTACGAAATAGTAATTGCAAGCATGATGCCAGCATTGGAAACAGCCATCTGAAGCACAACAATAAACGCTGTTAGGCCTTGTTTTTATTGCGATTTATTTCATTATCTCACGTCAGCAAAGCTTGCTTAAAGGGACGTGACTCAAGAGTAAACAGATGAACGCCCCCCTCAACTGTCGTCCTCAGCAGACACTCTCACTCATCACGCTTTACCATCCCGAATAAAGCGCCGGGGCTCAGTATCCATATCAGTAGTTTTTACGTGTGCTAGTTCTCCAGTTTTCATCCGGGAACGGGATGATGGCAGATTCAGTGAATAGAATAGGATTCCGCTGAGGATACAAACAACAGGTATATATGATGAATGACACGACCTTACCCAAGACACTCTGGTCAGAGACATTGCTGGAAATGCTCTATGTCTCTCTCGATAAACAACGCCCGGACAGAGAAATTCTTAAGTTGCTGATGGATCTCCGCAGCAAAGGCTTCAGAGCCAGCTACATCGTCGAAAAAGTCAATGAAGAAATTGGCCCTGGCTCTATCCCAAGACTCAAAACCCTGATCAAACGTTTGAAAAAAGAACTGACTTAAGGTCTCCCGCCATCCTCCTGACTGACTCCAGTTAACAACCCGGGAACCAGCGGTTGGGTTTGTCCCTTTATTGCAGCACCTATCTGGTGCATCTGCGACAATCATGAATCAATTGATACACCTGGTAGACAGCGGCAAAGCTGCTGTAACTAACGACAAAGACACCTGATTAGCACAACACAGTCACCGCACATCGCCCCCAGGTCATTGTTTATAAAGCCCTTATAGTCTGCGGCCAGTTCCCAACAGCCAACGCCTGCTGAGCCAACATAATTCTGGCTCAGGTATTGCTTACAACTTAAGCGGAAGAGTCACTCTATCGCGATAATAAACTGTGTCACAGAGACGAGAATCATGCCGCTAACCATCAAGATGTAAGAGGCGTGGCCTCAATGATATACAGCCGTCAAGGTGTCTGTACCTGCAAAACACTCAGTATGTCCGGGGGGTTCTACGTTGATAGTAAGGAGCACTATATTGTCGACAATTCACATAAAGCAGATACCTATTTTACTAATTTAAGTACTACTCATTGATCTGCACTAGACTATTGTCGACAATATGCCTCCCTCGGGTTTTGATAAGGTCGGTATTCTGTATGATCAGCCAGTCTGATATACAACTGCAGCCAGTGTGCTTCTCGGCATCGCAGGGCACACCACCACTTCCCGGCGGCCGGGACGTTGGATACTCAATTTTAGGCGAAGGCGGAAAATGGATATGGATGCATTATTAGAACAGGGCCTGAACATCATGCTGTATGGCATGGGTATGGTTTTCTGTTTTTTAACCTTGCTGGTGTTCTGTATTACCGGATCCTCAAAAGTACTCCTGAAATGGTTTCCTGACTCCGAACCGGTTAACCATCGCAGGAACAGGAAAAATACCTCGTCCGCAGCTATCAGCCAAAAAACGCTAGCCATTCTTCAGGCCGCAATCGACCAACATCGCAATTCCAGAACTTAGTTCGAATATTTTTTACGGGGTAGTGCCATGACTGTAAGTAGCAGTAAAAAGCTGGGAATCACTGACGTTGTCCTGCGGGACGCGCACCAATCTCTGCTTGCCACCAGAATGCGTATTGATGACATGCTACCCATCGCTGAAAAGCTGGATCAGGTCGGCTACTGGTCACTGGAGACATGGGGCGGCGCGACCTTCGATGCCTGTATCCGCTTCCTCGGTGAAGACCCCTGGGATCGGATCCGCGAATTTAAAAAGGCGATGCCAAACACCCCGCAGCAAATGTTGTTCCGTGGTCAGAACATTCTCGGCTACCGCCATTATGCAGATGATGTGGTCGACAAATTTGTCGAGCGTTGTGCGACGAATGGTGTTGATGTGTTTCGCGTGTTTGACGCGATGAACGACACACGCAATATGCAAACCGCGATCAAGGCCGTCGTGAAGCAGGAAAGACATGCACAGGGCACCATCTCCTATACCCTGAGCCCGGTGCATAATATCGACCTGTGGATCGATCTGGCTCGACAAATAGAGGATTCAGGCGCGCACTCACTCGCGATCAAGGATATGGCCGGTCTGCTTAAACCCTATGACGGCTATGAACTGGTCAGCCGCCTCAAACAGGCCCTGGACATACCGATTCATCTGCACTGCCACGCGACGACAGGCCTGTCGACCAATACCATTATGAAGTGTGTAGAAGCCGGCATCGATAATGTTGATACCTCCATCTCATCCATGTCGATGACCTATGGTCACTCGCCCACAGAGAGTGTGGTCGCGATGTTCGAAGGCACCGAATGGGATACCGGGCTGGATCTGCAACGCCTGGAAGAAATTGCCTGCTACTTCAGAAAGATCCGAAAAAAATACGCCAAATTTGAAGGCTCCCTACGCGGAGTTGATTCCAGAATCCTGCTCGCGCAGGTACCCGGCGGCATGCTGACTAACATGGAAAGCCAGCTAAACGAACAGGGCATGGCCGATCGCTTCGATGACGTTCTCGACGAGATCCCCCGCGTACGCGAAGACCTGGGGTTCATCCCATTAGTGACACCCACCTCACAGATTGTCGGCACACAGGCGGTGATGAACGTCCTGCATGGCGAGCGCTACAAGAGTATCTCCAACGAAACCAGCGGTATTCTTAAGGGCGAATACGGCGCGACACCGTTCACCGTCAATAAAGAACTTCAGGAGAAGGTACTGGCAGGCGCCGAGGCCATTACCTGTCGGCCCGCTGATCTGCTGTCACCCGAGATGGACAAACTGCAGGCCGAATTGATCAAACTGGCCGAAGAATCATCAATTTCACTGGCAGAAGGAGAGTGTCTGATTGACGACGTGCTGACCTATGCACTGTTTCCACAGGTCGGGCTTAACTTCCTTAAAAACCGTGGCAACCCGGACGCATTCGAACCCGCTCCAACCGGCAAAGAGTCGAGCGAGGTCAAAAGCCCCAGTGGTGAAGCCATTTATACCGTTGAGCTGGACGGTGAAAAATATACCGTGACTGTCAGTGATGGGGGTGATATTTCCGGTATTGCCTCACATCAGTCTGACAGTGAAGCAAAAATCAACAAGCCATCTACCATGCAGGGTAAGGCTGTACCGATCCTCGCACCTATGACAGGCCAGATCGTCAGCATCGAAGTAGCACAGGGGGAAAACGTCGAGAAAAACGACACCCTGATCATTCTCGAAGCGATGAAGATGGAGACCATCATCCATGCCCCCCGCGCTGGCACAATCGCAGAACTCTGCGTCGCACAGGGCGATTTTGTCGCCGCTGGCGATGAACTGATCTCACTCTACGAGTAACGCATATGCAGGATCTCAACGTACTCTGGCTAAGCTCAGGGATCGCACAAATTACCGCAGGACAGTTCGCCATGCTGGCTATCGGCCTGGGGTTGCTATTCCTTGCCATTAGAAAGAACTTTGAACCCCTGCTACTGGTACCGATTGGCTTCGGGACCATTCTGGTCAACATCCCGGGCGCTGGCTTTGAGGCAGTACCGGTCTACGATCAACTGGGGCACCTGATCTCTCCGGGCGGCCTGATGTATTACATCTACCATGTCGGTATCGAAACCGGCATGTTCCCGCTATTCATCTTCATGGGTGTCGGGGCGATGACCGATTTCGGCCCCCTGATCGCCAACCCCAAGACCCTGTTACTGGGTGCTGCCGCCCAGTTCGGTATCTTTGCCACCCTGCTCGGGGCCATCGGTCTCAGTGTTGCCGGTATCTTTGATTTCTCACTCCAGGATGCCGCCTCAATCGGCATCATCGGGGGCGCAGACGGCCCCACGGCAATCTTTGTTACCAGTAAATTGTCTCCCGATCTGCTCGGCCCGGTTGCGGTCGCGGCCTATTCCTACATGGCGCTTGTGCCGATTATTCAGCCACCGATCATGAAACTGCTGACCACTCAGGCCGAGCGTGAGATAAAAATGGAACAGCAGCGCCACGTCAGCAAGAGTGAACGCATTGTCTTTCCGCTCATGTTACTGCTACTGGTTGCGATGTTTATTCCGAGTGCCAGCCCGTTGTTGGGGATGTTCTGCCTCGGTAACCTGATGAACGAATGCGGGGTGGTAAAACGCCTGAGTGATACGACCAAGAATTCCCTGATCAATATCGTCACTATCTTTCTCGGCCTTGGTGTCGGTTCCAAGATGAGCGCCGAAAAATTCCTTAACCTGGAGACCCTGGGTATCCTGTTGCTCGGCGCCATGGCGTTCTGTATCGGTACCGCCTGCGGTGTTCTACTGGCCAAGCTGATGAACAAGGTAACTAAAACACCTATCAACCCGCTGATCGGTTCGGCAGGTGTCTCTGCGGTACCTATGGCGGCACGTGTCTCGAATAAAGTAGGACTGGAGGCGAATCCACAGAATCACCTGTTGATGCATGCCATGGGCCCCAATGTGGCAGGTGTCATCGGCTCAGCTATCGTGGCCGGTATCATGTTATCGATGATCGGTGGCTAATTGACAGACGAACTGCGCCTCTAACAGAATTGCGAGAGTCGTGATCTCGCCTGATTGTTTTGATGGTCGCTAAAACGGTAATGGCCAGCAGAACATCAGTTACCATTTGGCAACACAATTCACACAAATAAAGTGTGTTTCAGTCAATTATTTTTACATCGTAAACCTGACTTTAAAACCCGGAAAAAACCTGGCGCTGAACATAAGCGATTGTTTATAAATAATATTTCATCATTCTTCACGCCCGAGCAAGTCTTCGACCAGTCCCGTTCAGACGTTTCATGCGTCAGCATTTTTTACAGCTTCACCTGATTACGTTAAACAACCACGAAACCATGCTCCTTATCCCCTTGTAATATCTGGATAAAAACATCTTCTCGCCCGAACTGGCGCAGCTTGTGCAAGGCTGTAAGTCAACAGCCCTGTTAAATAGAACTGCGGTGAGGACATCAGGATGAAGAAAGCAATGAACATCTCCAAAACAAAGCCTGCAACTAGAACCGCCAGCTCAAATGCTCTCCTCTGGATTGCACCCATTTTGCTCGCGATTGCTCTGACCTTCCTGTCTACACCGGCCTTTGCACAGATCATCGACTTTGAGGGCTTTGCGAAAGGCACGATAATCGACACTGAGTATCAATCTTCTTTGAATGTCACCATCAACGGTGTCAATGTCGATCAGGGAAGTGCCCAGAACATGGCGGTGATCTTCGATACCAATGACCCCACCGGTGGCGATACCGATCTGGGCGGTCCCTTCAGCAACAACCATGGTCTGGGAAATCTGTCACCCGGAAATGTCCTCATTATCCATGAGCGCCCTCTCGAATGTGATGCTACGAGCTGTGGTAACAATCCTGATGATGAAGGCTCAAGACCCGCCGGTTTCTTCGAGATTACATTCTCAACCGGGGTCAGGCTGGAT
>JBFIID010000117.1:0-7722 GCA_041601415.1 Gammaproteobacteria bacterium | reverse complement strand
TGTCTTTGTCTGCCCATCAAGGCATGAGCCATTAGGTAATGTGGTGCTTGAGGCCTGGGGTAATGAGACCGCAGTTATTGCCTGTAATATTCAGGGTCCGGCGGAATTGATCAGTGATGGTGAAAACGGGATCTTGATAGACAATGAGAATGTAGAACAGTTAGCGGCGCAGATGAGTCTGGTCCTTTCACATCCAGAAATCGCAACTGGATTGGCAGTGGCGGGTAAACAGGCGCTTGAGTCAAAATATAGTTGTGAAAAAATCACCCGTGATTATCAACAGCTATATACCGATCTGTCGAGTCAGTGACCTGTTATCAATAACCACGACCCACAGGTACCGGTGATCGCCGTGGTCTTATATCTGCCTTGAGCTCAATCTTCCAGTCTATCTGAATGGCTTCATCGGCACTCACGCTTAGCTCACGTAGAGTACTCTCTTCCTTTTCTTTCATCAGCGGATGCCAGACAGAGGCGCTATAAACGCCCTCTTCCAAATCCTCCAGGCGTGTAATGCCATCATCATTGGTGATGGCCGAAAAAGGGCTGTCGGTTACGTAAATGTAACCGATCATCCAGTCATGTATGTTACAGCCAATTTTTACTACACCGGGTTTATCGAATAACACCGGATCGGCGGCCGTGCCACTGTAGAGAGGTAATTCAAAGCTTTTCGCAGCAGAAAAAGAGTAGACATGGTGTCGAATATTATCTTTGTTTGGAAATTCGATGAGTGTCCCTGTCTGTACCACGGTAACGCGATCAATGAATTCCTTGTCTATCTGATCAATGACGCTGGTGCCAGGGTTAAGCGTTACCTGATGTGTATCCGAGCGCAGGATAATAACCGCATTAGTAACCGGGTTTCCTGCTTGATCGGTGACGACCGCAAGCAATTCAGCGGTATGCCCGACCCGCATGACTATCAATAGCGTAAGGAGTAAGAAATTACGTAGGGTATTTGTCATGAGTGTTAGTAGGTGTAGAGCAGGCTCAGGAAAGCATGGTTGTTATTGTAGACAAAATTACCACGTGTAGTGGTATGCCACCTGGCATAACTCGCATTCAGAGACATGTGTTGATCCAGAGCCCAGCTGATCCCCAGGGAAAACATGTCGGACCTTGAATTAAGACGATAGGCGATGATATTTGGGCCAGCGGCCTGATCGAATGCTATCGCATCAGAAACATTAAATACTGTGGCATTTAGCAGGGTTGAAGAAACAACATCACCATGGCGCCGCGTATAGCCGCCGTATAATGCCAGTTTATCGGTCAGGCTATAGACAAAATTAATCGCCAGTTGCTGTGAGGCGAGATCATAGACATCACCACGAACATTAATCAAAGTAACGACGATGGGGATATCAAGCGCCTGATCGGTTTCATCGACCGAATACCGGTAGCTGATGCGCATATTCAGGCGTTCGCTAAAACGTTTGGAAAGCGTTAGACCCAGGCTACCCTGCCAGGCGTCGCGGGTGAAGTCACGGCTGTCTCGATAATTGAGCGAACCCTTGAGACTCAGTACCGGTGCGTGCAGACCCAGGCCGAATTTGTGGTGCAGAGTTGTAGAAATGCCAAGCCATGCATGGCTTAGTTCAGTGAAGCGACGATATTGTTCAAGGCCGGTATTGGCCACAATCAGCAATCCTGACGCATCGCCAATCTGCCAATGTCTACCCGCAGACAGTTCTGCCTGCAGGGCAGTATCGCTCTTCACATCAACGTCCAGCGCGCCATTGAAGATATTGTCATTGAAATGTAATTCGCTACTGGCATCAAAAAACCAGGCCGCCTGAACGACTGTGCATTGTTGTATGAACAGGAACAGTAATGTCCGGAAGAGTAATTTAGACATGTCTGGTCGAAGTGCGTGGATCGATCATTAAGCTAGATAATATTCTCATAGCTTTGATTATAGATGACAACCGGAGATGATTTTGAGC
This sequence comes from Gammaproteobacteria bacterium, assembly GCA_041601415.1. Lineage (GTDB taxonomy): Bacteria > Pseudomonadota > Gammaproteobacteria > JBFIID01 > JBFIID01 > JBFIID01. The sequence continues at coordinate 5,773 of JBFIID010000117.1, read as the reverse complement.
GTTTACTCACGTACATGGAAATATCTGCTCGTCGCATCAGGGTTACCGTATCAGCACCGTGATCGGGATATATAGCGGCACCGATGCTACAGGCGGTGGTCAAATAGAGGCCCGAAACCTTAATAGGCTGTGCCAGGTTGTGATGAATTTTATCGGCAATGGCCTGTATGTCATTTAACTCGGAGCCCATCAGTATGACAGCAAATTCATCACCACCAATACGGGCAACCAGATCAGACTCACGTAATGCATTTTTAAGTCGCTTACCGGTTTCCTTAATCACGATATCGCCGGCTTCGTGACCGTAAGTGTCGTTGATATTTTTGAAGTCATCCAGATCAATCATGAGAAAGGTAAACTGACTTTTATTTCGATCGCATAACTTGAGGGTCTGGGCCAGGTGGTTATTGAACATCGCACGGTTAGGCAGATTGGTCAGTACATCACGGTATGCCAGTTCCAGCAGCACAGAGATAGTTTTGCGCATGTGATTCAGGCTTTCCGCAAGAATACCAATTTCATCATGCTGTGCGATATCAGCGGCCTGATTGTAGTCACCTTTCTGAATATTGCTGGCGATTTCAGACAACAGGCCCAGAGGTCTTGTCACATGACGGGCGATCATCATACTGCCGATAATGGAGATTACGATACTGCCGAGCAGCATCAGCAAAAAGAGATCACTGAGTCTTTCGATCTGTTGCATGGTTTCTGCCAGCGAGCTCTGCAGAATGGCGATCACGTTTGAGTCTTCCAGCCTCAATAGCTCACTCACATAATCATCCTGTACCAGTATATTTTCTGTAGACAGGGGACTTGATTCTGAATTCAGTAGCGTTTGTAAACCGGTTAAATGATTCACCGGCAGGGTCGAGGCCATGGAGCTGTAGGCATTTGCATTATCAGAGAAGAGAGAGACATGTAGCCCCGTGAGTTCGCTGATATCCCGGGTCAGATCATTGTCCATCTTGTTAGATAAAACCAGCCAGGCACTGAGATCGGGGGCAAACACGGGTACCACGGTGACCTGATAAGCGGCGTTTTGTAAGATGCAGTAACCGGAGGCATAACCGGTGACCTCCGCCTTTTCGATAAGGCCAGGAAGATTATCATCGACCAGATCAAAGCCAGCAGGATCGGAAGTCATAAGCAGGGATTTATCGGGTAGTAAGACCATGAAGAGATCGGCACCAATACGTTTTCCGTGATTGGTCGCAACGGATTTAATGGTGTTGTAGTCACCCGTGGCAATGGCAGCGCGTAATCCGAAGTCAGCCGCAAGTACGGTGGCGGCGTCCTCATGTTGTTTATTGAGTTCCGCAAGATAACGGTGAAAGACGCGTGATCCGACCTCTAGATCCAGTCGACTGCTCTTTTCAGCAGCAATCAGATTACTGGTATTTACGACCGAAAAGGTAATACCCTGCACCAGCACGACGAGCATCGTGCAGAATATGACAATCCGATAACGAATTCCTAGTTTTTTCATCAAGTTACGTTCTTTTTGAATACCCTGAACACACAGGGATTCGGAGCGTCGGGCGACAGGATATTCATTTTATAGTATCTGATTCCGAGTCTCGTAGCAGGCAGTGAGTTCAGGTCGGGACAAAAGTCGAAGGCAAAGCATAGTTAACAGTTCATACAAGGTATAGCGCCCTTCTATGCTATACGCACTTTGCTTGATGCGGATCACAAGGTATCTTGGCATGAATAGACATTTGCTGGAGTCGGATATCTTTGAAAGTGACGAATCAACACACCGTTTGGCACGAACCCACGATAAAACGCCAGCATCGTGAAGAACAGAATAAACATCGTAGTGTTGTCCTCTGGTTTACCGGTTTGTCCGCTGCCGGCAAATCGACCCTGGCGCATGCGACCGAGGAGCATCTGCATAAAAGAGGGGTAAGAACCTTTGTCCTGGATGGCGATAATATACGCCAGGGTCTGTGTCGTGATCTGGGCTTTAGTGAAAAAGATAGAACCGAAAATATTCGTCGAATAGCAGAGGTAAGCAAGCTCCTGCTGGACTCCGGGGTGCTCACCATAACGGCATTCATATCGCCGTATAGAAAAGACAGAGAGCTGGCCAGGGGCCTGGTTCAGGCAGATGAATTTATCGAAATATTCTGTAAGTCATCACTTACTACGTGTGAAAAGCGCGATCCGAAAGGAATGTATAAAAAAGCCCGTGCCGGTCTGATTGATGATTTTACGGGTATCTCATCGCCTTACGAAGAGCCGCTAAATCCGGAGCTGGTGATTGATACCGAGAATCTCTCTGTCCAGGACAGTGTGGCTCAAATCACTCATTATCTGGAGTCCAGGCAGATATACAGTGTCTAGAGAATATCGTCCTGTTCCAGGCGTTTCATGACCTGCTCTGCTGTTATCGATTGCATACACTGGTGGTTTTTTTCCGGAGGGCAGTGACCAAGGCTGCAGGGACTGCAGGGTACCTCCGCACATAACACACGCTTTTCCTGTGCCAGTGCATGATTACGGCGCCAGCTGGTGGGGCCAAAAAAGCCAAAGACCGGGATCGCAGAGGCGGATAATATATGCATCGGCCCGGAATCATTGACCACCGCTGCGCGTGCGCGCCGTCCGAGTTCAGCCAGTTGAGGAATAGAAAAGCAATCGGTGGCATTCAGACCACTAACACGTGCAAGCGCTTGATTGATCTCTCGATCATCTCCCGCACCAATCCAGATAACGGGAATACCTCTATCCTGTAAATGTATCGCCAGTGCCTGAAAGCCCTGCCAGCGTTTACTAGGCCATGACGGACTCGCGCCGGCGTGCATCAGCACAGGTTTTTCCTCGCCCGGACAATGCTGCTGGAGCCATTCCGAAACGGCAGTCCGATCCTGTTCACTGGCAGGCAGACAGGGTTGTGGCTCTGCTGCGGGAATAGACGCACTGGCCAGCAACTGATTCATGCGGGTGAAAATATGGCACTGGCCATGGTATTTATCAGCTGGATGATGGGTATAGGGATAACGGGGATGGTTGCCCACCCGTTCTTTTGCGCCGGAAAGTGCGCACAATAGGGCGCTGCGATCGCTGGATTGCAGGTCATAAATGCGATCAAATTTTTCCCTGCGTAACCAGGCGAGGGTTTTCAGTGTGGCTCCCTTACGTGGAAATGCCGTTACACCGAGTCCTTCCCAGGCGTCGAATAATGAGACAAAAGTGGGGCTGGTGAGTAGCTGGACCTGATCAAGGTGATGCGCAGACTGGATGGCCTTAAGTAATGCGGTTGCCATCACCACATCGCCCAGTGCACCGAGTTTGATCACCAGAACTTTCAAAGCAGATTCAGTTCACGTGCCATCTTGACGACCTGATCAACCGTGATGGCCTGCATGCCAGATGCGGGCGAATGGGGTTGCAGACAATGCAGGTGTGTTGAATGTGTTAACGGTGGTGAAGCGCCGAAAAGGCCGATAGAAGGTACACTTAAGGCCGCGGCCATATTGAGAAAACCGGTGTCGTTACCGATATAGAGGCTGCAGTCTGCGAGAATTGCCGCTGTCTCATCGATAGGCAGGCCGATGGCAGGGTGCACGGTAACCCCAGCGGATGCTGCGGTGGCGATAATAGTATCCGCCATACCCTGTTCCCCGGGGCCGCCAACAAGCAACAGCGCATGCTCTGATTGCGCACCTAGCGCAATTATCAGTTCAGCGAAACGTTGATCGCCCCACTGTTTAACCGCTTCACTACTACCAATACCGATGGCAATTCGTGGTGTTGAAACCTTGCTGAATCGGGCCTGCATGGCTATTTTCGCCGGGTTACTGATCAGCAATACCGGTTCATCCTCGATTTTGTTAACAGCGTAGTGTTGCAGCAGCAAGTTGCCGAGTTCGATAGGGTGGAGTTTAAGTTGCCCTGCCGCTAGCTGTATCGGATCCGATAAGAGCAACTGCTGAATGCCCTGGCCGTAGCCTCGACGCTCTGGAATGCCGGCCAGAAAAGCGGCCCATGCATAGCGGTGACTGTCATGCAGGATCCAGACGGACTGAAAGCGTTCTCGACGAAGATCTGAAACGAGTTGCAGAAATCCCTTCACGCCATCATGTTTGCCAGGGTTTCGTTCCAGCCAGAGTATTTTATCGATGCACGGGTCACCCGCGAGCAGAGCGTCTGCCCGTGAGCGTGGTTTGGTCAGGATACTGATTTTGCCCTGCCCGGTAATGGCAGCAAGGCTATGAATATGTGGCAGGTGCCAAACCATGTCGCCGATGCCGGGCAGCGGCTGGATGATCAGGGTGCGCTGTTCACTGCCGGACTCGACCCTCAGTAACAGACTGACGAATCTAAACAGTGGCTTTAGCAGTTGCATCATGGGTGTCACGGTTAAATGAATCGCTCGGAAATCTCAGGTTGAAGAACTTATCCATGCACCACCTGCTGATAAACCGACAGGGTTCTGTCCAGTAAATTTTGCAGGGTAAACGGGTGTTCGCGCGCCGGAATCGGACGCTGCTCATGAAAGGCCAGCACACGATCGGCTGCGGCCTGGATGTCTCCAACGGGTACCAGTCCTTCGGGCTGCATGACCTTGAGAATTTCCTCGGTACCACCGTGCTGGTAGCCAATCACCGGCCGGCCCAGACTTAGAGCTTCAAGGGTGGTGCGGCCAAAGGCCTCGGGTGCATTGGTGAGTGAAAATACAATATCCGAGATCGCCATGATCTCGCGCATGTCACTCCGGTGACCGGTAAAGCTGACATTATCTTCGATATCCAGCGCACGACACATTTTCTGAAGTTCCTGCATAAACCCCTCGCGGCGTTTTTCAGCACCACCGACCACCAGCCCATAGACATCGGTCATACCACGCTTCTTTAGCTCGGCGATCATTTCAAGAAAATCACTCTGGCCTTTCCAGCGCGTTATGCGAGCAGGTAGAGTGAGCACATACTTACCCTCAAGTTGAGGCATGTCATGACACCATTGTATAAACCAGTCGCTGGTTGGGCTGTATCCGTAGGGATATTCCATCGGTTGAACGCCGCGGTGGATCAGTTCAATCCGTTCCGGATCGGTAGAGGGGTAATGGGTCAGGATATATTGACGAATGTGTTCCGAGATGGCGATTACCCGTTCGCCACGTGTCATTACGGCACTGTAAGCACTGACAGAGTAAGGGCCGTGCACGGTAGTAACGAAGTGAGGACGGGAAGCCTTCGGCAGACTCTTCCAGGCAAGCCAGGCGATCCAGGCCGGAAAGCGAGAACGCGCGTGGATCACATCGACCTGTTGTTCTATCAGGAAACGCCGCAGGGGCATTACAAGGCGCAGGGTCATCAGACTTTTGCGGCCTATTGACCAGTTAAAATGTTCGGCCTTGACGCGCAATAACCTGTCCAGCATGCGTCCACCTGCAGAGATCACCAGTGCACGGTGGCCCTGCTTGACCAACTCCTGGGCGACCTCGATGGTGCCCTTTTCAACACCACCGGCGTCCAGTGCCGGGAGGATTTGCAGTACCGTCAAACGCTTCATGCTGGGGTCGTCTTCCTATTGGTGTTGAGCATAAACATGCATGCCTGGTTTTAGCCCAAAGCGTTTTTTCACGATTTTCAGTCCGTGTTTCTGCAGCAGGCGCGAGAGTGTATCCGGGGTGAAATAATACAGGTGTTCCGAGGGCTTTACTGCGTCCCAGTTTGGCAGGTCTTTGGGAACCCGCCAGTGCCCTATGTCAGGGGTGCGAATATCGATCACACCACCCGGTTTCAGTATGCGTTTCAGTTCAGCG
>JBFIID010000116.1:0-7750 GCA_041601415.1 Gammaproteobacteria bacterium | reverse complement strand
GACTTCAGCATCCGTTCCGTATGATCACGTGACGGCCCCGGCTCGATGACGGTTGTACGCCCAGTCGCATATAGCCCCGCCAGTAGCAGACAGGATTTGACCTGCGCGCTGGCAACGCGCATCGGAAATTCGATTCCGTGTAACGACTTTCCACCCATGATCTTCAGCGGTGGACGACCGCCTTCGCTGCACTGTACTTCAGCCCCCATCAATGCCAGTGGATCGGCCACACGTAACATTGGACGCCCCGTGAGAGAGGCATCACCGATCAGTTCAGAGTCGAAGGATTGCCCGGATAGCAGACCACTCAGGAGGCGCATGGAAGTGCCCGAATTACCCAGGTCAAGCGCCTTATCTGCGGCCTTTAGTCCTCGAAGTCCGACACCATGAATACTTAATTGATGCGGGGTGTTCTGCTCAATCTGAACCCCCATCGCACGCATTGCGTGCATGGTCGCGAGGGTATCTTCACCCGCCAGAAAACCACTCACCTCGGTAAGGCCTTCGGCAATCGCGCCGAGCATCAAGGAACGGTGGGAAATGGATTTATCACCAGGGACCTGTAGGTCACCCTGCAGGCTGCCGCCCGGCTGAATTGTAAATGTGCTACTCAAGGAATTATTCCGAATTATTGATCAGTGATTTTTTCTTATGCTTGACGGTGAATTCATCACGCGCCTGTTTGGCGCGAGAAAAACAGGCAAGGATCTGCTCCCTGTCCTCATTTTCTATGGCCTGTTTAAGCTTATCCAGATCGCCGGAGAAGGTCTCCATTACCTGCAGAATGGCATCCTTATTATTAAAGATGATGTCATGCCACATGACCGGACTACTGGAAGCGATGCGGGTGAAGTCGGCAAATCCACCTGCGGCAAAGCGGAAGATCTCGCGAGATTCATTCATCGTTGCCAGACTGCCGACCAGGGAATAGGCCAGTAGATGGGGCAGATGACTGGTCGCCGCCAGCACCTCATCGTGATGATGCATGTCCATCATTTCAACCTGGGCACCACAGTGTTCCCACATCTCGCGCACCCGGGTGGTGGCATCAATACGGGTTTCATCGACCGGCGTCAGGATCACGCGATGCTCCTCAAATAGACTGGCGAATGAGGCATCAACCCCATTTTGCTCGGTCCCCGCAATCGGATGTCCCGGTACAAATCGAGGACTGGCGCTGCCGAGTGTCTGGCGCGCGGCCTCGACCACACAGGCCTTGGCACTACCCACATCGGTGATGATCGCATCGGCGGAAAGATGCGCTGCAATTTTTCTGAATATCGCGGCGCTACTGCCAAGCGGTACTGCCACCACCACCATATCTGCGTCTTTTACGGCGACGGCCGGGTCACTGGTAAATTCATCGATCACTCCCAGTCGCACGGCTTTTTCCAGTTCAGACCGGGTACGACCACAGCCCACCACGTGACGCACCACGCGAGCCTCTTTCAGGGCACGTGCCAGTGAACCACCGATCAATCCAACCCCGATCACACACAGGCGTTTGATCCTGAACACTAGACGAGCTCCTCACGGACATTTTTGAAGGCATCGAGACAGAGCAGATTTTCTTCCTCGCTGGACACCGTAATGCGCAGGTATTCCGGCATTTCATAATTCGCCACCGGACGTACTATGACGCCGGTGCGCAGTAAACCCTGATACATATCCAGCGCCGGTCTATCGCATTTCACACAGATGAAGTTTCCCACCGAGGGAATCGTTTCCAGTTGCAGGTCTGCAAATGCCAGAGCCAATTGTTGCAGTCCGAGACGATTCATTTGCACGGAAGCGCGCACATGATCTGTATCAGTCAGTGCAGCAATGGCTGCAGCCTGCGCCAGCGTATTCACATTAAAAGGTTGCCTGACACGATTCAGCAAATCACTAATGACCGGACTGGCTATCCCATAACCAACTCGCAGTCCTGCCAGACCGTGGATCTTCGAAAAGGTGCGGGTCACGATCAGGTTCCGGTAATCGGCCAGCAGACGAATACCATCGGGGTATTCCTCTTCTTCTACGTATTCGAAATAGGCCTCATCAAGCACCACCAGTATATTTTCCGGTACTGCATCCAGAAAGGTACGTAATTCAGTTTCTGACAGCCAGGTACCGGTTGGGTTGTTCGGATTAGCGATAAAAATAAGACGCGTTTTATCACTGATCGCTGCCAGCATCGCCTCCAGATCATGTCCCCAGTCACGTGCCGGAGTGATCACCGCGCTGGCACCGATAGCCTGTGTCACCAGTGGGTACACGGCAAAGGCATGTTGCGAAAACATGACTTCATGTTCCGGTGCCACAAAGGTACGCGCCACCAGTTCCAGTATCTCGTTTGAGCCGTTGCCAATCGTGATCGATTCTGCTGCAACACCGAGGTGTTTTGAAAGGGAATTTTTTAGTTCAAAGCCATTGCCATCCGGGTAGCGTCCCAGCGATCGGCTGGCCTCAACAATTGCCGCCAGTGATGCTTTTCCAGGTCCCAGTGGGTTCTCATTCGAGGCCAGTTTAATGGTACGGCTAAGGCCGAATTCCCGTTCCAGTTCTTCGATCGGTTTTCCAGCCTGATAGGGCTGAAGTTGCCTGACACCAGACAGCGCCAATTGCGTGTAATCAAGATTTGTCATAGGTCATTTCAACGATAAAAAAGGACTGGCAAGGGCTGTTTCAACTCACAATACGGCGCGCGGATAAGAACCCAGCAACTTCACCACCGAGGCCCGCTGCTTCAGGGTTTTTAGCGCCATAGCAATGTTCTGATCCTGCATATGTCCTTCAATATCCACAAAGAACACATAATCCCACATGCTCTGTCGTGACGGCCGCGACTCAATCCGGGTCATGCTGATACCAACCTCGGCGAAGGCACCTAACAGGTGATAAAGCGCGCCTGACTTATTCGGTGTGGAGAACAATATCGATGTCTTATCGTCACCGCTGGGCGGAGTATTCTGATGACCGATGACCAGGAAACGCGTGGTGTTTTCCGGCTCGTCTTCAATATTCCGCTGAAGATATTCGAGTTGATAGAACTCGGCCGCCGAATCACCGGCAATCGCCGCTACGTCAGATTCACTTGCCACAATACGTGCGGCTTCTGCATTGCTATTCACGGCAACACGTTCCGCACTCGCCAGGTTCGCATCCAGCCAGCGGCGACATTGTGCCAGGGCCTGCTGATGTGCATAGACCTTCTTCACCGAGCTGATGTCTGTAGCATGACTAAGGAGGTGATGATGGATACGCAGTTCAACTTCACCGCAGATCTGCAGGGTCGATTGCATGAACATATCAAGGGTATGGTTGATCACACCCTCGGTGGAGTTTTCCACGGGTACCACACCATAGTGACAGGCACCGGACTCCACTTCGCGAAACACCTCGTCAATGGTATCCAGTGAAGTGGTAGTCACCGAATGGCCAAAATGTTTCAGTGCGGCATTCTGGGTGAAGGTGCCCTCCGGTCCCAGGTAGGCAATATCCAGGGGTTTTTCCAGGGCCAGACAGGCCGACATGATCTCTCGAAACAGGCGAGCCATCTCCTCACCAGACAATGGCCCCTGATTTTTTTCGATTACCTTGCGCAGTACCTGTGCTTCACGTTCGGGGCGATAAAAACTACTTTCATCTCCCTGTGCAGTTTTTACCTTGGCAACCTCACCGGCAAGCCGCGCACGTTCACTGATATCTTCCTGTAGTCGTGAATCGATCGCATCGATCTGTTCACGCAGTGCCTGCAATTTGTCATCAGACATTATCCTCAGGCCGCCTTTTCAAATTCTCGCATGTAATCGATCAGTGCCTGCACACCTTCCATCGGCATCGCATTGTAAATACTTGCGCGCATACCACCGACACTACGATGTCCCTTCAATGCCAGCAGACCACGCTCTTGTGCGCCACCCAGGAAGGCCGCTTCGCGCTCTGCATCGGCGAGGGTAAAGGTCACATTCATGATCGAGCGATTGTCGACAGCAACCGGGTTTGCATAAAAGTCTGAGCCATCAATCGCCGCGTACAGGGCCGCAGCCTTCTGCTGATTCATTGCCTGCATTGCACCCAGTCCACCGCTTTCCAGCAGCCATTGAAACACCAGTCCAGCCATATACCAGGGATAGGTCGCCGGGGTGTTATACATGGAATCATTATCGACATGGTTTTTGTAATCATACAGACCCGGCGTACCCGCACGAACCTTGCCCACCAGGTCTTCACGAATGATCGCGATAACCAGACCGGACGGTCCGATATTCTTCTGTGCGCCCGCAAAAACAACACCGAACTTTGAAATATCCAATGGTCCCTCAAGCAAATTCGAGGTCATATCGGTGACCAGCGGGACATCTCCTGTTTCGGGTATTGCGTTAAATTCAACACCGCTGATAGTTTCATTTGCGGTGTAATACACATACGCCGCATCATCGTTCAGCTGCCAGCTTGATACGGCAGGAACGCTCATGAATTTATCCGCTTCACCTGAAGCAGCGACGTTAATTTCGGCATAACGCTGCGCTTCCTTAATCGCCTTACCAGACCAGTAACCGGTGTGCAGGTAGTCGGCAGATTGCTTATCACCGAGCAGATTCAGTGGCACCATGGCGAACTGGCTGGTCGCTCCGCCCTGAAGAAACAGAACCTTATAGTTGGCAGGAATGGCCAGTAATTCGCGTAGATCGGCCTCTGCCTGTTCTGCAATACTGACAAACTCCTTGCCGCGGTGACTCATTTCCATCACCGACATACCACTGCCATTCCAGTCGATAAATTCGTCTCTTGCGCGTTGCATTACCTGTTTCGGCAACATCGCGGGTCCTGCACCAAAATTAAATATCTCGCTCATGATTCATTGTCCGGCTCGATGCCGATTTCGTCCTCGTCTAATGGAATGTCGGCAATGCGTTCGATACCGACCAGTTGCTCTTTCTTGCTCAGTTTAATCAGGGTAACGCCCTGTGTATTACGTCCCACAATTGACACATCATCAGCCGGCGTTCTAACCAGTGTGCCGCCGTTACTGATCAACATGATTTCATCGTCTTCATGTACCGCAACAGCTCCCACCAGACGACCATTACGTTCCGATGTCTGAATCGCAATCACGCCCTGACCACCGCGTTTGTGGCGTGGGTAATCATTTGTCTGAGTCCGCTTGCCGAAACCGTTTTCGGTGGCAGTAAGAATGCAGGTGTCATCTTCGATGATGATCAGGGAGAGCAGAGTCTGATCCTTTGCCAGACGAATACCTCTCACCCCGCGTGCCGTTCGTCCCATCGCACGCACTTCCTGTTCATCAAAACAAATGGCCTTACCCTCACTACTGAACAACATCACTTCACGTTGTCCATCGGTTACTGCCACATCCACCAGTTGATCTCCTTCCGGCAGGTCGATGGCAATAATGCCGTTGGCGCGAGGCCGAGAGAAATCAGTCAGTGCACATTTTTTCACGGTACCTTCGCGGGTCGCCATGAACACGAACTGTTCTGCATCATAAGCACGGATAGGCAGAATCGCGGTAATCCGTTCACCCTCGTCCAGCGGCAACAGATTTACGATCGGTTTACCGCGTGCCGCACGACTGGCCTGGGGTAATTGATAGACCTTCATCCAGTACAGCTTGCCACGTGTCGAGAAACACAGAATCGTGTCGTGCGTGCTGGCGATAAACAACTGGTCAATAAAGTCTTCATCTTTCATGCTGGTCGCGACCTTGCCCTTACCACCGCGTCGCTGCGACTGGTAGGTATCGATCTGCTGTGCCTTGGCATAACCGGCATGTGAGAGAGTGACGACAACATCTTCTTCGGTGATCAGGTCTTCCAGTTCGAGATTCAGATGATCATCAAGAATTTCGGTGCGGCGCTCATCACCGTACTGTTCCAGAATTTCCAGGAGTTCCTCCCGGATCACTTCCATCAGGCGTTCCTTGCGTCCCAGAATGTCCATCAACTCGCCGATCCGATCCAGGATCTGCTTGTATTCCTCGATAATCTTGTCCTGCTCGAGACCGGTTAAACGATGTAATCTCAAATCGAGAATGGCCTGTGCCTGGGCGCGCGACAGGCGATAGCCGTCCTCACCCTGCCCAAATTCGTCTTCAAGCCCCTCTGGTCTTGATGCGACCGCACCGGCGCGCTCCAGCATCTCTGAAACCATTCCCGGCGGCCATACACGCCCCATCAAACCCTCACGTGCCTCATTCGGTGATGCAGACGCCTTGATCAAAGCGATCACAGGGTCGATATTACTCAATGCAATGGCCAGGCCTTCCAGCAAGTGGGCGCGCTCACGTGCCTTGCGCAGGTCGAACACCGTGCGACGAGTCACCACTTCGCGGCGGTGACGAATGAAACATTCGAGTAATTGTTTCAGGTTCAGGATGCGTGGCTGACCATCGATCAGGGCAACGGTGTTGATGCCGAAGACATTCTGCATCTGGGTCTGCTGGAACAAGTTATTCAGCAATACCTCAGCGACCTCCCCCCGACGGAGTTCGATCACCATGCGCATGCCGTCTTTGTCCGACTCGTCGCGCAGGCCGTCCTGACGTATCCCTTCAATCTTCTTTTCCTTGACCAGTTCCGCGATCTTCTCCATCAGGCGCGCCTTGTTGACCTGATAGGGCAGCTCGGTGACGACAATACGCTGACTGCCATTCTCCTCCGTCTCTATCTCGGTACGAGCGCGCATGTAGATGCGTCCCCGACCTGTTAGATAGGCCTCGCGGATACCACTGGAGCCATTGATGATCGCAGCGGTCGGAAAATCAGGGCCTGGAATATGTTCCATCAGGGCGGGGATATCGAGACCCGGATCATCGATCAGTGCCACACAGGCGTTGATCACTTCGGTCAGATTATGTGGCGGTATATTGGTCGCCATACCCACCGCAATACCACTGGAACCATTGACCAGCAGATTCGGAATACGCGCGGGCAGAACCGTTGGTTCGCTTTCCGACTCATCATAGTTGGCAACAAAATCGACGGTTTCCTTATCCAGATCGGCCAGCATGTCATGCGCAATCTTCGCCATGCGCACTTCTGTGTAACGCATGGCGGCAGGTGAATCGCCATCTACCGAACCGAAGTTACCCTGACCATCCACGAGCATGTAGCGCAGAGAGAACGGCTGGGCCATACGCACGATGGTGTCATAGACGGCAGTATCACCATGCGGGTGATACTTACCTATCACGTCACCGACCACACGGGCTGATTTCTTGTAGGGTTTATTCCAGTCATTACCAAGTACGCTCATGGCGTAGAGCACACGTCTGTGCACCGGTTTCAGACCATCTCTGGCATCCGGTAATGCACGTCCCACGATCACGCTCATGGCGTAATCCATGTAGGACTGTTTCATTTCATCTTCGATGTTGACTGGGAGGAGCTGCTTGGCGAACTCGGCCATAGGTAACTGTTTGATCCTTAGATGTTTTTATATGCCAAAAACGGCACGTGCAAAGGTCGCGATTATAGCATGATTAGGAGTTGCTCTGCACCTCTATAGTTAGCGTTGAATACGGCCTCCAGGCCAACGGACGAGAAGTCCTTAATTGTGTTTAAAGACTTGCTATATCCGATGCAATACCACCAGAATAACGCGCCATGCTAATGCGCATCCTTGACATAGTTTTCCCTATATTCGCGGTCATCATCGCCGGTCTCGTCTATGGTCACCGCTTCAAACCGGACATGGCCGTGCTCAACCGGATTAATGTCGATGTGCTGGTGCCCTGCCTCAT
>JBFIID010000115.1:0-7818 GCA_041601415.1 Gammaproteobacteria bacterium | reverse complement strand
TTACATCAGAAGAATAACCGTACAGTGTATAACTAAGCAGTTTACACGGCTCCAAGCATACAAAGGTAGTTCTGATATAGATATACATCAACATCAAGGTTATCTTAGAAGAGAAGATGGTAGACGTAGTATTTCCTACACAATCAGGCTGTTGATTTGGTGCTAGGCAACTTCTTTGCTATTGCTCTGATTGCTTTCTGTTATGACAAACCCAAGTTATATGAAAAGACCCTGGTAAGTGATATGACAATAGCCCATTAGCTTTTTGCGACGGAGGCGTTTGAATCCTAGCCCAACTAGCCGTTACGGTAAAACTTCAATACAACTAGTTAGATTTTTCAAAGTGTACATAGAAGTGTACATTTGGGAAAAGTGCATGGGTTACTCGGACATATAACCCATTGATATTACTTAATTAAAATGGTCGGGGCGAGAGGATTTGAACCTCCGACCACCGCAACCCCATTGCGGTGCGCTACCAGGCTGCGCTACGCCCCGATTTGATATGTACGTATTGATTAAACAGATGTTGAAGTGTTGACGTCTATCTATAAGGCTAGATACTAACGTCTGAGGATATCCAGCACTTCCTCAAGCTCGACACGTAACTGCTTGACTATTTGCTGACTCATCATTGAATCTTCCTTGGCTTCATCACCGGACAGTTTTTGCCGGGCACCACCAATAGTAAAGCCATGTTCATAGAGCAGACTACGAATCTGACGGATTAGAATCACGTCCTGGCGCTGATAATAACGCCGATTACCCCGTCGCTTGATGGGCTTTAACTGACCGAATTCCTGTTCCCAGTAACGCAACACATGCGGCTTTACAGCACACAGATCGCTGACTTCACCGATGGTGAAATACCGTTTCCCCGGAATTGCGGGGAGTTCGTTATTGTTCGACGCTTCCAGCATAGGCTTCTACTCTTGCCTTAAGTTTCTGTCCGGGCCTGAATGTAACTACTCGCCGGGCACTGATTGGAATCTCTTCACCCGTCTTTGGATTTCTACCAGGTCTCTGATTTTTATCTCGCAAGTCGAAGTTTCCGAAGCCGGACAGTTTTACCTGCTGGCCTTCAGCGAGCGACGCCCTGACTTCTTCAAAAAACTGCTCTACCAATTCCTTGGCTTCACGTTTGTTGAAGCCCAGCTCCTCAAACAGCTTTTCAGCCATGTCAGCCTTCGTCAACGCCATCTTATGCCCTCAAGCTTGCCCCTATTTCTTGTTTCAGGAAAGACAGTATGGAATTCATACTTTCTTCAACTTCACTATCCGTAAGAGTGCTAGAAGATCGCTGAAAGGTCAAGCCTAATGCAAGACTTTTTTTCCCGTAATCAATACCTTCGCCCCGATATACGTCAAACAACTGCAGGTTTTTAAGGGTCTCGGGTGAATGCCTGTAGATAATCGCTGTTACGGCCGAGGCTTCGATATGCTCATCGACCAGCAGGGCCAGATCTCTGCGCACGGCAGGGAATCTGGACACGGGCTTGAACTCGGGCACAGTCCCCTGCTCCAGGACAGCCATATCCAGCTGGAAGAGATAGACATCGTTATCCAGGCCTAATTGCCTGGAAACAGCTGGGTGCAGTTTGCCCAGAATTCCCACAGACTCACCCTGTTTAAGGATTTCTGCACTCTGACCGGGGTGTAATGCGGGATGAGAGGTAACGCGGTATTCGACATCCCTATCTGCTCCCATCAAGTACATCAGCTGCTCTACATCAGACTTAAGGTCATAAAAATCAACTGTCCTGCTGTTTGCCGCCCATTGCTCAGACTGATCAGAACCACAGATCAGTCCAGCCAAACGAGATAGCTGTCGTACTTCCCCTGCATCACGCTGGAATATCAGTCCGGACTCGAACAGGCGCAGTCGATCCTGTTGACGGCTCAGATTATATTTAGCGGCCTGTAACAGACCTGGCCACAGGCTGGTGCGCATTACCGACATATCTGAGGAAATTGGATTGGCGAGTTCTATCTCTGTTAGATTCGGCTCAATCAGCTTCTGTATAGCCTGATCGACGAAGCTATACGTAATTGTTTCCTGATAGCCTCGATTTACCAGTGCATTCCTGAAACTGTTCAGACCGACTTCAGCCTCAGGTGTAATACGCATTGTCATGCGCGCCAGAGCTGTATTGTTCGGGATATTGTTGTACCCCGTCAGGCGCGCAACCTCTTCAATCAGATCCGCCTCGATAGAGATATCAAATCGATAGGATGGTGGCACAACCAGCCAACCCTCCGCAGCGGCACTCACCTGCATTCCCATGCGATGCAATCCCTCTGAAACCAGGTTGTCATCAACGGTGATGCCAAGTACACGTTTAATCCGTTCCCGCCGCAGGGTAATAGCCTGTTTTTCCGGGATATCCTGCTCAGAAAGACACTCCGTCACTGGACCGGATATACCTCCGCAGATGTCGAGAATCAGCGATGTCGCACGCTCAATGGCCGTAACCTGTAACTGATAATCGACACCACGTTCAAAACGATGCGATGAATCGGTGTGCAATTTATACTGACGAGCCTTGCCTGCCATCAACTCGGGGCTAAAAAATGCGCTCTCGAGGAAGATATCGCTGCTAGTGACCTGTGTACCCGAGTCTTCACCACCCATGATACCTGCGAGGGCGACCGCCCTGCTCTGGTCGGCTATAACCAGCGTTTTCTCATCAAGAGTCAGTTCCTGTCCATCCAGCAGGGTGATTTTTTCGTCCTGCCTGGCATATCGAATCTCAATTCCTCGATCCAGACTGTTCAGATCAAAGGCGTGCATCGGTTGGCCGAGTTCCAGCATCACGTAGTTTGTGACATCGACGATGGCACTGATCGACCTGATGCCTGATCTGCGTAGACGCTCAAACATCCATAGGGGTGTCTCTGCAGCCGCATTTACGCCAGTGATTACCCTACCTGCATAATGTGGACATGCATCGCCAGCCTGCAGACTGACAGGAAAGACCTGTTCGCTGCCGGCAGTCACAGCAGGCATTTCCGGGGCATTTACATCACATTGATTCAGTAGACCAACTTCGCGTGCGATACCCGCAATACCCAGACAATCGCCTCTGTTCGGTGTCAGATCAACATCTATAACCTGATCATCCAGCTGCAGGTACTCACGCAAACAAACACCTACGGGTGCATCTGTGGGTAACTCCATCAGGCCTTCTGATGAATCTTCCAGACCAAGTTCAGAGGCCGAGCACAACATACCGAAGGACGCTTCCCCGCGTAATTTAGCCTTTTTAATTTTGAAGCCACCCGGCATAACACCGCCCACCCGCGCCAATGGGACACGCAGGCCGGCGCGAACATTCGACGCACCACAGACGATGTTGATCCACTCGGCACTACCATCATTGACCTCACAGCATCGCAGTTTATCGGCGTCCGGATGTGGAGAGACAGTCATAACCTCGGCGACCACGATGCCTTCGAAAGCGGGAGCTACGGCATCTATGCTATCGACCTCGAGACCGGCCATGGTCAACTGCTCAACCAGCCGTGCTGAATCTATGGGTGGGTTGACCCACTCTCTCAACCATTTTTCGCTGAATTTCATTATATCTATCTTAGATTAAGTACATTAATTAACTTGTTAATATTTATACATTAAACTGCTTCAGGAACTGCAAATCACTTTCAAAGAAGAGGCGCAGATCATTGACCCCGTAGCGCAGCATGGCCAGGCGCTCTACACCCAGACCAAAGGCGAAACCGACATACTTTTCATTATCGATATCGACATTGGAAAACACATTGGGATGCACCATGCCACAGCCCAGAACCTCCAGCCAGCCTGTATGACTACAGACACGACAGCCTTCGCCCTGACACATCACGCACTGTATATCGACCTCGGCAGAGGGCTCGGTAAATGGAAAATAGGAGGGTCTGAATCTTAGCTTCAGGTCATCCTGCTCGAAGAAGCTTCGCATGAAGGATTCCAGCATGCCTTTCAAATCGGCAAAACTCACATTTTCATCGACCATCAGACCTTCTACCTGATGAAACATCGGTGTGTGGGTCAAGTCGGAATCACAGCGATAAACCCGACCCGGCGCAATGATTCTCAGGGGAGGTTCGCGCTCTTCCATCACGCGTATCTGCACCGGTGAGGTATGTGTACGCAAGACGGTATGTGCATCGAAATAAAACGTATCGTGCATCGCACGTGCCGGATGGTGAGCCGGTATATTCAGTGCCTCGAAGTTATGAAAATCATCTTCAATCTCCGGGCCGGTCACAGTTTCAAAGCCTATTTGCGCGAACAGGGTCTGAATCCGTTCCAGGGTTCGTGTGACAGGGTGCAGACCACCTGATAGGTCGCCTCTGCCAGGCAGAGTGACATCAATGCTTTCACTCTGCAGAGCGGTTTCAAGCCTGGCAGCCTGTAAACTGTCCTTACGTGCCTGGATTTGTACCTGAATCGCCTGTTTAGCCTCATTGATCAGCTTACCAGCAGAAGGTCGTTCTTCCGCAGAAAGCCTGCCAAGGCTCTTCAATTGTTCCGTCAACAATCCCTTTTTACCCAGATACCGGACGCGGACATCATCCAGTGCCTGCAGGTCGTTGGTACTGCCTATAGCGCTCTGCGCCTCCAGCACCAGATCATCAAGTGTGCTCATGTCTTGTTACTTATGGATTAATTGCTACACATAAAAAAAGGGGAAAGGCAGTTTACCTTTCCCCTTTCTGAATCAACACCTTTAGCCGATCGTGAAACGATCAGGCAGGCAGTGATGCTTTGGCTTTCTCGGCCAGGGCCGCAAATGCGGTCTGGTCGTTGACTGCGAGTTCGGCCAGAACCTTTCTATCGACTTCGATAGAAGCCAATTGTAAGCCATTGATAAATCGACTATATGATAAACCACAGGCGCGTGCGCCAGCGTTTATACGTGCGATCCAGAGCGCTCTGAACTGACGCTTTCTCTGCTTACGGTCACGGTATGCGTATTGACCTGCCTTGGTTACTGCCTGAGTGGCGACGCGATATACGTTTTTACGACGTCCGCTATAACCCTTGGCCTGGGCCAGTACCTTATTATGTTTTGCGCGGGCTGTTACGCCCCTTTTTACTCTTGCCATTTCAATTCACCTCGAACGTTATAAGTATGGAATCATGCGGTTTACGGACTTTTCATCGGCCGCAGTAACCACCAGTTCGTGGCGCAAATGACGCTTACGCTTGGTGCTCTTCTTGGTCAGGATATGGTTTTTATAACCTTGACGACGCTTCAGCAAGCCCGTCCCTGTTCGTTTGAAACGCTTCGCGGCGCCTCGGTTGGTTCTAATCTTTGGCATAATAGTTCTCGTCTTGTAAGTTGCATTTATCGGGTTTCATTACCCGATTAGTTTTTCTTCGGAGCTATAACCATCACCATCTGACGGCCTTCCATTTTTGGAAACTGCTCCACGGCGCCGAGTTCTACAAGGTCTTCTTCGATGCGTTTAAGCATCTTGACTCCTAATTCCTGATGAGCCATTTCCCTGCCTCGAAAGCGAAGGGTTATCTTCACTTTGTCGCCGCTGGTCAAAAACCGCTTCAGGTTACGCAACTTGATCTCATAGTCACCGACATCCGTACCGGGTCGGAACTTGAGCTCTTTCACCTGAGTCTGTTTTTGTCTCTTCTTCGCTGCATGTCGTTTCTTGTTTTGATCAAACAGAAACTTACCGAAGTCCATCACTCTACACACTGGAGGTTCAGCGTTGGGTACGATCTCAACCAGATCAAGGCTACTTGCCTTGGCCTGAATCAAGGCCTCTTCGATGGTTACCACACCTACCTGATCCCCATCTGCCCCGATCAACCGCACTTCGGGTACGGTGATCGCGTTATTCACGCGATTCTTCTTTTCAACAGCGATTGCCTAGTCCTCCTAAACAGTTTGGCCGCGGTGAGCGGTGTCGGATTGAAGACGCTGGCTAAATTCTTCCAACGATATGGAACCCAGGTCTTCTCCGTTACGCGCACGCACGGCCACAGTATTGTTTTCAACTTCCCGACCGCCTGTTATTAGCATGTACGGGACGCGTTGTAATGTGTGCTCGCGGATTTTAAGCCCGATCTTTTCATTTCTCAAGTCCGAAATGACTCTGAACCCTTGTTTTTTCAGGCTTTCCGCGACTTTCTTGACGTATTCGGCCTGATCGTCGGTGATGTTCATCACCACCACCTGCACCGGCGCCAGCCAAACAGGAAACGCGCCGGCATGTTCTTCTATCAAAATTCCGATAAATCGCTCCAGCGATCCGAGGATTGCCCGATGCAACATGACGGGGGTTTTACGGTTACCGTCTTCAGCAACGTACTCCGCTCCGAGGCGTTCCGTCATGGAGAAGTCGACCTGAATAGTACCGCACTGCCAGACACGACCGATGCAGTCTTTCAGGGAAAACTCAATCTTGGGGCCATAAAAGGCACCCTCACCCGGTTGCAGTTCCCACTCGATGCCCTTGTTATCCAGCGCGATTTCCAGTGCTTTCTCGGCCTTGTCCCACACCTCGTCGCTACCGACGCGTTGTTCTGGTCGCGTAGACAGTTTCACAATTACCTGCTCAAAACCAAAATCGGCATACACTTCATAGAGTAAATCGATAAAGGCTGAGACTTCTGACTGAATCTGATCGTCGGTACAGAAGATGTGCGCATCATCCTGCACAAAATTTCTCAGGCGTAACAGACCATGCAGGGTGCCGGACGCCTCATTACGCAGACAGGAACCAAATTCGGCCATGCGTAAAGGTAAGTCCCGATAACTCTTGATGCCCTGATTGAAGATCTGGATATGACAGGGGCAGTTCATTGGCTTGATCGCGTATTCGCGATTTTCCGAACTGGTGGTAAACATGTCATCACTGAATTTGTCCCAGTGCCCGGAACGCTCCCACAGGCTGCGATCCACCACCTGCGGCGTCCTGACTTCCTGATAGTCATGCTGACGCAGCTTCTCGGCGATGTATTCGGTCACCTGCTGATAAAGCGTCCAGCCCTTGTGATGCCAGAACACCATGCCTGGAGCCTCTTCCTGCATATGGAACAGATCCAGCTGTTTCGCCAGCTTACGGTGATCGCGTTTTTCTGCTTCTTCTAACCGGTGCAGGTAATCCTTTAATTGTTTCTTGTCTGGCCAGGCCGTGCCGTATACCCGCTGCAGCATCTCGTTATTCGAGTCGCCACGCCAGTAGGCACCCGCCAGTTTGGTCAGCTTGAAGGCCTTGATATGGCTGGTCGAGGGTACGTGTGGGCCACGACAGAGATCGGTGAATTCACCCTGTTTGTACAGTGACAGGTCTTCGTTGTCGGGAATCGAGGCAATAATCTCGGCTTTATACTCTTCCCCCAGTTCGCGAAAATAACTGACGGCCTCATCTCTGGGCATCACAGACCGGCTAACCACAAAATTCTGTTTGGCCAGTTCCATCATGCGTTTCTCGATGGATTGCAAATCGTCCGGGGTGAATGATCGCTCGTAGGCAAAGTCGTAATAGAAGCCGTTCTCAATCACTGGACCGATAGTCACCTGAGCCGTCGGGAACAGATCTTTTACCGCCTGCGCCAGGAGATGGGCACAGGAATGACGAATCACTTCCACACCCTCTTCGTCTCGTGCGGTAATGATCGCCAGGTCGACGTCTTCAGAAATGGGGTACGACGTGTCCACCAGTGTATCGCCGATCTTACCGGCCAGTGCGGCCTTGGCGAGACCTGCACCAATGGAGGCAGCGACGTCGGCGACGCTCACTGTCTGTTCGAATGTACGTTGACTTCCGTCAGGGAGAGTAATAACAGGCATT
>JBFIID010000114.1:0-7830 GCA_041601415.1 Gammaproteobacteria bacterium | reverse complement strand
TTTGTTTTCGGTATTGCTGAGGGGCTTGAGACACTCAACGTATGTACTGATGAAGCACAATATTGCGAGGCAATCTCCAGCCTGAAGACACGCTTGCGCATCGTTCAGGAGAACACGGCAGAGCGGCGACAGACCACGGCAGCCTGAACTGACAACAACACAGCCTGTGTTGCGAATGTTTGATTAAATCTACAGATATAAGGTAATGGTGCGCCAGATGATTACAACCAGAGAAATTGCAAACCAGGATGCGATTGAGATCAAGATTTCTGACCGATTTGATTTCAGTGTGCTACGTGAATTCCGTAAGGCCTATGAGAACAGTAACAAACCCGTGAAGTCTTATGTGGTTAATCTGCAGGGTACTTCCTACATGGATAGTTCGGCTCTGGGAATGCTATTGCAGTTACGTGAGTACGCAGGCAACAACTACCAGAATGTGAAAATTATAAACGCGAATACAGAAATTCTGAGCATTCTCAATATCGCTAATTTCGACAAGCTCATGAGCCTGACCTGAACAGTTCTCATCTGCCAGCTGTTAATCCGATAAGGGAAGCAAATAATGAGTCATCAGCATGCAAGACAGAATATCGAAGCGGCGACAAATGAGATAAAAGTTCATCTCGATACCAAACATCTACTGTACATCGCAGATGATTGCGAGCAGGACAGACAGATGATCAGTCAGTTGCAGGTTTACTGTCCAGCCCTGACACAGACAAGAAGCGTAACAGATGCGATTGAACTTTTATCAAGCAATCACTTTGATGCGGTGATTCTTACCGCTTCCATTTCAGTTGAGGATCTAAGGGCGTTTTCAGAAAGTCTGGCCGAGCGTGTAGCAATCCGGGATATTCCCATCGTGCTCATGCATAAGGTGAACACGCCCGAACCTGGTAGTGAACTTTTGGAATCGTTGCGGAATTGTTCCCTAACGTCTGCGGCTGTTGAACCCGTTGTATTGCTGTCACAGTTATCGGTTGCGATCAGAAATCATCGCGCTGCCTCACGTTTACGTGAAGAAAATAACTCTCTGGCTCAATGGCGCCATCTGCACGACGATGATATGGAAACGGCGAGCAAGCTAATGGATAGCATCCTCGGCAATCCGAATTATCGCGTTGATAATATGCGCACCCACCTGCAGCCGATGGAGACACTTAACGGCGATATTGTTCTGGCGACCAATAAGCCAGATGGTGGTCAGCATTTTATTATTGGTGACTTCACCGGACACGGTATGCCAGCCGCTCTGGGTACAGTGATTGTAGTCGATACCTTTTACACCATGACACTCAAGGGTTTTTCGATTGCCGAGATTGCCCGCGAGTTAAACCAGAAACTATTCGGTATGTTGCCAACCGGACGTTTCCTGTCTGCCTGCCTGATTGAGGTTCAGGAAGCCAAGCAGGGAATATCAATCTGGAATGCCGGTCTGCCGGACGTAATGCTCGTACGCAAGGCTAAAGGCATCGTACATCGAGCACGATCCCAGAACCTGCCACTCGGTATCCTCGACAGTAAGGATTTTTCTCCCGCGATTGAGACGATTGCCATCGAAGCGGGTGATCGTATCTACGCCTATTCCGATGGCCTGATAGAAGCCGCTAATCACGAGCGGACGCAATTTGGTCAGACGCGACTGAACGAAGTTCTGAACACCCAGCACTCAGCGGAGACCGTTTTTCTACAGGTGTTGGGCGAGTTAGACAGCTTTTGCGGCAACGCCCCACGGGAAGATGATATTACCTTTGTAGAGGTTCAGCTGGATGCCGTTGGAAATACCGGAAAAGAGCTCACCACCCGCGCCTTCGAACTCAGCAAACCGACGATGTCATGGCAGTTTGATATGACGCTGGATACCGATGCGCTGAAAAATATTTTTCCCATCCCCATTTTGATCACCATGCTGGTCGATGTGCAGGGCATGAAGAATCATCGTGAGCGCCTGTATACAGTGCTTGCGGAATTGTTCAATAACGCGCTCGATCATGGCCTGCTGGAACTCGACTCATCGATGAAATCTACTGCTGAAGGCTTCACAGAATATTACGATATGAGAGAAAAACGTCTGCAGGCACTCAGCGACGGTAAGGTGGCGTTTTCATTTAACTGCCATCCTCGCGAACAGGGTGGGGGTGAGCTACATATCGGCATCCAGCAAAGCCATAACGGTTTTGACCACGCAAAGGTGATGCACAAGCTGGATACGAACACTGCGGCACATGGCCGAGGAATTCTGCTGGTCCGATCTATCTGTGAGCAGGTGACCTACAGCGATGAAGGACGACGTGTCGATGTGTGTTATGCCTGGTAACAGTCGAAAATTGACATAAAACCCGCATGACATAAGGAATGGTGGGCGATGCTGGGATTGAACCAGCGACCCCTGCCGTGTGAAGGCAGTGCTCTCCCGCTGAGCTAATCGCCCTTTTTGTCCTGAACAGGGGGCGGATTTTACGACCGGGCGTCCAATCGGTCAATGTTCCTTGATCTGAACACGCCGAGCGCTGTTAGAATACGCGCCTCGATTTTTCACTCTGGATAACTCCATGACCGTTCGTACCCGATTCGCGCCCAGCCCTACGGGCTATCTGCACATTGGTGGTGTTCGCACCGCATTATTCTCCTGGTTGCATGCAAAGCACAATGGTGGCGAATTCGTATTGCGCGTAGAGGATACCGATCGGGAGCGCTCCACTCAGGAATCGGTCGATGTGATTCTGGAAGGTATGCAGTGGCTAGGACTGGAGATCGATGAAGGCCCTTATTACCAGACCCAACGCTTCGACCGCTATAAGGAAGTGATTCAGAAATTACTGGACGAAGGCAAGGCCTATCATTGCTATTGCTCAAAAGAGCGGCTGGAAAAATTGCGTGAAGATCTGATGGCTCGCAAGGAGAAACCTCGCTATGACGGACATTGCCGTGGCCTGGAGACCCCACCGGAAGGGGTGAGTCCTGTGGTGCGTTTCCTCAATCCCGTAGACGGTAATGTGCTGATTAACGATCTGGTGCGAGGTCAGGTAGCGATCAGCAACGGCGAGCTGGATGATCTGATCATTGCCCGTTCAGACGGCACCCCTACCTACAACCTTACTGTGGTGGTCGATGACGCTGATATGAATATCAGTCATGTGATCCGGGGTGATGATCACCTGAACAACACTCCCAGGCAGATAAACATCATGCGCGCTATCGGCCATGAGGTTCCAGCCTTTGCACACCTGCCGATGATCCTTGGCGAAGATGGCAAACGACTGTCCAAAAGGCATGGTGCAGTGAATGTCCTGCAGTATCGGGACGCCGGTTATCTACCGCAGGCGGTACTGAACTACCTGGTGAGGCTAGGCTGGTCACACGGTGATCAGGAGATATTTACCATGCAGGAACTGGTGGAAAAGTTTGATATCAAGGATGTGAACAAATCGGCTTCGACGTTTAATCCCGAAAAACTGCTGTGGCTCAATCAGCAGTATCTAAAAAACGCCAATGCCGAGGACCTGGTGGCACCGCTCAAGTGGCAATTTGAACAGGCGGGAATAGAGGTGGGTGAGCAACCGGCACTCAGGGATCTGATTGAAGTTCAGAAAGAGCGGGTTAAAACCCTGGGAGAGATGGTAGAGCAGAGCGTCTTCTTCTATCGGGAATTTGATACCTATGATGAAAAGGCCGCCAAAAAGAATTTCAAGCCGGAGGCCGTTGCTCCACTGCAGGCCCTGAGAGACGCACTGGAAAAACTTGATAGTTGGGAAGCAGAGCCTGTGCATGAGGTGATCAAGCAGGTTGCCGAACAACTGGATATCAAGATGGGTAAGGTTGCCCAGCCGCTGCGTATCGCGGTGACAGGTGGTGCCGTTTCACCCTCAATAGATTTGACACTGGTGTTGATCGGAAGAGAGCGCACCCTGAATAGAATTGATCGCGCGATCGAAACGATTAATTCACAGGTATCTGCTTGACAGCTAAGGACTCGCACGGTAAATTGCGCGCCTCGATTTAGGGGCCATAGCTCAGCTGGGAGAGCGCAACACTGGCAGTGTTGAGGTCGGCGGTTCGATCCCGCCTGGCTCCACCAGAAATCCCTTATCAGGGCACTAGGCCGTTCTGATATTGAAGCAGTAAGTACAACGACAACTTTGTTTGTCCCCATCGTCTAGAGGCCTAGGACACTGCCCTTTCACGGCGGCAACAGGGGTTCGAATCCCCTTGGGGACGCCATATGAAAACACCCGGCTCTATGCCGGGTTTTTTTATGTCTCGAATAAAGGGGATGAGAACCCTGGGTTCGACAAAATCGCCGGGAGCGATTTTGAACGCGCGGTAGCGCGGCCCGCAGGGCAGAGTACAGGGAAGTACGGAGTACAAAATCGCCGGGAGCGATTTTGAACGCGCGAAAGCGCGGCCCGAAGGGTGGAGCACATGGCGGTGCGCAGTAATCCCCTTGGGGACGCCATATGAAAACACCCGGCTCTATGCCGGGTTTTTTTATATCCGTAGATAATGGGTGAGACCCGCCCGTCAGAGAGGGTGATACAGAACCTCAGAGCAAAACCATCCGCATGATCGAATTGCCAATGGGGATGCGTGGGTTAGCCCACAACAGACAGAGTGTCTATTACTGACTATTAATTGCTAAACAGAAAGCCAGCCATGGATTGCGGTCGGTTCTTCGAGAGCAGTGATGAGAACCAGCCCGTATTTCTTCTCGACGCTTCCCATTCTCGTTCGTACTGTTTCTCACATTGATTGGCAAATACCAGATCGTCGATATCCAGGTTTCTGCTGATCACAGAGACCGGTTGACCGAGATCGGGTACAAACATCCAGCGGTTGTTATAAGAGCGGCAGCAATATCCTTTTGAGCCTTCGTACCAGCAGTTATAAACATTCATGATGCCCCTCCAGCGTTGCTGCAATAATTAAATGCATATTGCAGGCCATTCTTTACAACAGTGTTAAATTTGACAGGTATTTCATAGAGATAGCATTGTCTTCGAAATTGCTACTAAGTATTCAACTGTAAAATATTCTGACACATTTGCCTGTTAACTTTATCCAGATATGGTGCTTGTCGTTTTCTCCAGGGATGATGGGTTATCATTAATATCAATAAATACAATAAGTTATGTTGCCTCTATTGGCTTTTTCTCGAGCTGTCAAAAATACCGACATTGTGGTGCCCGACTGTTAAAACCGTTCCTCAGAGGCTGGAAGCGCGCCATCTGTCTATTATAAAATCGCTCTAAGTTATTGAATTAGAGTTGTAATACGTATGTTTATAGTCTTGTACAAACTCCGTGTTTTACTACTTCTGTGTCTGTTTATTACGACATCGTCGCTCATGGCTCAGACGGTTTCTGGTGGAGGAGTGCGTCTCTGCGGTGAGTATGTGGGCTATATGAATATGGGTGATGAGGTGGGGGTAGACAGTTTTGTTTCGTGGGCACATGGTTTTATCAGTGCCTGGAACTGGGCAAACCCCTCTGGAAAAGAGGTGCAGATAGATACGTCCAGCCTGACCTGGTGGTTGCACAATTACTGTAGCTCGGAACCGGATCAACGTCTCTACCGGGCCATGCAGCTTTTCGTACAGCAGCATGCACGATGAGTCGCATTGTCGACCCGTTTAAAACAAACTTCACACAAGTAATGTGGCTGTGCCATCCATACGAGAGACAAACCCGTGTATACTTCTGCGGCTTAAAATCTGTGTGTAAAACCCGAACAACAGGAAGGCCGTTCATCTATGAAAATACTGGTTACCGGTGCCGCCGGTTTTATAGGTTCAACGCTTAGCAAACGACTGCTGGCGAGAGGGGATGAGGTTATCGGTCTTGATAACCTGAATGACTATTATGACCCAACCCTTAAGCAGGCGAGGCTGGATCAACTCATGGATCAGCCGGGCTTCCATTTCGTCAAGGAGGATCTGGAAAACAAGCCGGCCATCAAGCAGTTGTTCGAGACGACAAAGCCACAGCGAGTGATGCACCTGGCCGCACAGGCCGGCGTTCGTTATTCGCTGACCAATCCACATGCCTATATTGACTCCAATATCCAGGGCACGATGAATATTCTGGAAGGCTGTCGCCACACCGAGGTCGAGCACCTGGCCTATGCCTCTTCCAGTTCGGTTTACGGCGCGAATACCAATATGCCGTTTTCCATTCACAGTAATATTGATCATCCCCTGTCACTGTACGCGGCAACCAAGAAAGCCAATGAGTTGATGGCGCATACCTACAGCCATCTGTACCGCCTGCCGACAACCGGTCTGCGCTTCTTTACCGTTTATGGCCCATGGGGCAGACCCGATATGTCGCTGTTCCTGTTTACCAGGAACATTCTCGAAGGCAAACCCATCGATGTGTTTAATTACGGCAATCATCGCCGCGACTTCACCTATGTGGACGACATTGTTGAAGGTTTGATACGGGTTATCGATAGCAACCCGCAGCCAAACGAAAACTGGAATAGTGATGCACCTGACCCCGCGACCAGTAATTCGCCGTACCGGATCTACAACATTGGTAATAACAATCCGGTCGAACTGATGCACTTCATTGAGGTGCTGGAAGACTGTCTGGGCAAGAAGGCGGTAAAGAATATGCTGCCCCTGCAGCCCGGTGATGTGCCCGACACCTATGCCGATGTGACCGATCTGGTTACCGACATGGGCTATAAACCGAATACCTCGGTTGAGACCGGTATTAGTAATTTCGTCGACTGGTACAAATCTTATTACAAGGTAGATTAATCGTGCATAACAGAAAAATTTCCGTCGTAGGACTGGGTTACGTGGGCTTACCGGTAGCGGTTGAGTTTGGCAAATCACATAATGTTATCGGCTTTGATATCAATGAAGAACGCATCGAAGAACTGAAACAGGGTATTGAGCGTACCAATGAAGTCGAGCCGGAGGTACTGATTGCCTCCGATATCACCTTTACCTCTAAACCAGCAGAACTGGCCGCCGCAGACTTTCATATCGTCGCGGTGCCGACCCCGGTAGATAACGCCAAGCAGCCGGATCTGACCCCTGTCCTAAAGGCTTCTGAGACCGTCGGAGCAATACTCAAGAGCGGTGATATCGTGGTCTATGAGTCCACCGTCTATCCCGGAGCAACGGAAGAAGACTGTATTCCTGTGCTCGAACGCCTGTCCGGGCTGAAAGCCGGCGTAGACTTTTTTGTGGGCTATTCCCCCGAACGAATCAACCCGGGTGATAAGGAGCATACCTTCACCACCATCACCAAGGTAGTCTCCGGTCAGGATGCGAAGACGCTGGATATCGTCGCCGCCGTCTATGAATCAGTGGTGACGGCCGGCGTGCATCGTGCCGCTACGATCAAGGTGGCCGAAGCGGCCAAGGTCATCGAAAACACCCAGCGCGATCTGAACATCTCACTGATGAATGAACTGGCGATTATTTTTAACAAGATGGGAATAGATACCAGAGATGTTCTGGCAGCCGCCGGTTCCAAATGGAATTTCCTGCCATTCGATCCCGGTCTGGTGGGCGGGCACTGTATCGGTGTTGATCCCTATTACCTGACCTACAAGGCCTCCGTGATGGGTTATATCCCACAGGTGATCCTGTCAGGGCGTCGAATCAATGATGGCATGGGTAGTTATATAGCCAGCCAATTGATCAAGCAGCTGATCCAGTCGGGCAACACGATCAAGGGCTCTGTCGTCACCATTATGGGTTTTACCTTTAAGGAGAATGTGCCGGATCTGCGCAACACGCGTGTGATCGACATCATTCACGAACTCCAGGAGTACGGTCTTGATGTGCAGGTGCATGACCCGGAGGCGGACGCC
>JBFIID010000113.1:0-7844 GCA_041601415.1 Gammaproteobacteria bacterium | reverse complement strand
GGCACGGCCTATCGCGGTGCGGCACTTTATCATGCGACATCAACGGATAATGGTGCGACGTTTAGCCGTAACAAAAAGATTGCCGACCACAGTTGTGAATGCTGCCGAATCGGACTCGCGTTTGATCAAGCAGGTGATGCGCTTGCACTGTGGCGACATGTCTTCGAAGGTGGCATCCGCGATCATGCAATCATTAATCTGGATAGCAAGGAGATATCTCAAACCGTCACACGCGCGACATTTGATAACTGGCAGATCAACGCCTGTCCACACCACGGCCCCGACATGGCCATCGATACACAAAATAATCTTCAGCTATTCTGGTTCACTGGCGCAGAAAACCGTGGCGGACTCTACTACGGCAGATATAACCGCAGTAAGGGAGAACTGGACCGGCAGATCAGAATCGATGCGGCATCAACGGCCTCAAGACCACAGATAATTACGCAGGATAATAAGGTACTACTGGTGTGGAAGGTATTCGATGGCGCCGTCACGAAACTGCAACTGAAGTCGTCGGATGACGAAGGCTTGAACTGGTCAGAGACACAAACCCTGACAACCACAGCGGGTGATTCTGATCATCCTCAGTTGTTTAATAATGAAGGGATCAACTATGTTTCCTGGTGGACGGATACGGAAGGGTTTCGACTGTTGACTCTGGATTAATTCATTCACCAATCAAAAGTAATCGTCAATTTTTATGACGACAAACCGGCCTGCCGAGTCATAAACCAATGACTTGAACGTATTATTTTTTCGCGCGCACATGTCTTTTTTATCATTCTATGTAACACTTTCTATCGCTGCATGATGATGAGCATCCAGTATCTAACGTCATTCTGCAGATCCACATCTCCATTGAGAATTTGACTATGCCGTTGTTTTGGCACTTTTTTACTCATTTTAATGGCAACAGGTCAGACACTACTATCGGAATACACCATGACAGAAAAGCCAGCTCCTGAAAAAGTCGAAGACCACGACGTTATTTACGCACTGCGAACAGTCCATCAGACTCAGACGCAGTTGAATGTGATGGCCGATCAAAAGGCCAATATGCTTGTCGGTACTATCGTCATCTGTCTCAGTTTTTTATTTACGCGATTTTCTTCCCTTGACCTCTCTAATACCTACTGGATTGTTATCCTGTCACTCATCATGTTACTGGAACTGGTCGGCATATTTTTTGGCATTATGGTGATCAAACCACGGGCGAAATGGAGCAACCATACGATGAAAATAGAGGATGTACCCAACCCCTTATTCTTTGGTTTCTTTACCCAGTACAAAGAGCAGGACTATGTGGATTACATGAAGCAGGCCCTGTCCAATAACGCCAACTCAAGGGAATTAATTCTCAGGGATATTTATCAGATCGGTCACGTCTTAAAACGCAAATATAACATGCTCAAATACGCCTACAATTTTGCAGGAGCCGGAATAGTCCTTGGGGTTATCTCGGTCATTTCACGTCTGTTGGTAGAATAATTCGATCTGGTCTTACCGAAACAAACTGTCTCACAACCGTGATTCCGTTTGCGCTGCCTGGGGACTGGCAATCTTCACAATACAGAATGTGGAGATGGCTGCTTTGCCTTACTTTTGTACTCCATTATTAATGGGGGACACTTCGACTAGCTCACTTCGACGGGCTCAGTGTAAACGGGGTTTTGGGCGCACTTCGACGGACTCAGTGTGAACGGGGTTTGGGGCGCACTTCGTCAGGCTCGGTGTGAACGGGGTTTGGGGGCACTTCGACTGTCTCGGTGCGAGCGGGGTTTGAGGCGCACTTCGACGAACTCAGTGCGAGCGGTGTTTGGGGCGCCACAAATGGTTTAGTCCCTCAGGTACGCTTAAATACGATTCAGCAAATCCACTTTTTTCGCATTAAAGTCCTGTTCAGTGATCGCGCCGGCATCGCGTAGTTTTGCCAGTTTTTCGATCATGTTAATAATCTCATCGCTCGACGCATTTCCGGAGTTAGGCATTGTGTTCTGCGCAGGCGGCATGTTGACAGGCTCGGGTGTGTAAGTCGCTTGCTGATTTGGCGGCTCGGCGAAATTGTTTTGTGGGGGTGCCTGACGCGAGCCCGGCCCGGAAATTATGGGTAACTGATTAACCGACACTGTACCTAACTGGCTGGAAAACGTCAGTGAGGTATCCCCGCCCTGCTGCTGACTGACTCCACCAATATTGTGATTGAGCGTATCGTATACCGTGACCTACCCACCGAGTTCCACCGCTAATTTACCGGGGAATACGGCATAGCGAATATTGTTTTGCGCGCCACTGCTAAAGGGGATGCCACAGTCTGCTGGCCACCACTGGCTGCTACCGGGTGTACCTGCCGGA
This sequence comes from Gammaproteobacteria bacterium, assembly GCA_041601415.1. Classification (GTDB taxonomy): domain Bacteria; phylum Pseudomonadota; class Gammaproteobacteria; order JBFIID01; family JBFIID01; genus JBFIID01. The sequence goes on along the minus strand of JBFIID010000113.1, from coordinate 5,489 downwards.
ATCACCGGGAAAAGCTGCGTATTCACCAGCGCCGATGATAATTCGGAGCAGAGATTATCCACGGTCATTTTCAGGCCATGATTAAACATATCACCAACCATGGTCATACCGCCGCGCATCCATTGACCACCACCGCCCAGTTCCGGGCAACTAAACTGCGCCATACTGCCACCGCCATTATTGACTGCAACCAGCATGTGAATTACGGCCTCACGGCTCAGGTTATAGCGACTGCATAGGTCACCGACGATGTTTTCACCGGCCTGGGTAAGTTGTTGCATGTTTTTTCCTTTATACGCGAAATGCGGAGCACAGAGCCACCGTAGCCAGCTCAGGCTTTCGCAGCTTTGCGTCGATCAAATGTCGTGTTGATGAAATAGAGAGTGGCGAGATAGATAACCAGAGGATGCATAGTAGCATACAGGCGACAGGCCCGTTCGGATTACTGCGTTTTAGTCTGATGCCTTTTTAAGAAGTGGCAGGGTATTTCAACATCCTACGATCTATGGCCCATTGCCCTCCAACTCCGCTATGCGGGCCTTCAGTTCTTTAATCTGCTTTTTTGCTTCGTCACGTTGACGCGCGACCTTGACGGTTTCTGCCAGCGCATCGAAGCTGGCGACTTCAGCACGTTGGGCACGATCCATCGCTTCTATGCGTTGGCGGCTGAGTTCCATTTCGTTGTGGCCGGGGCCGAACATGGAGCGCCAGAAACTGAGGATATTTTGTCCGGCGGGGTATTCTTCTTCGACCTTCGGGACTCTTTCCATGGGCGGGTGTTTTTCACGCAATTCATCAAACTCTGGCGAGGCGGCGTGATCGTCAACCAGCTTCAATAGGCTTTCGAGAAATTTTTCCTGTTCGCCGGTGGGACGTTTTTCGTTCAGGTAGTGATGCACGATTTCCTGAAGCACCAGGGCTTCGTAAAAACCAGCCGCTCCGCTATCAAATTTAATTTTCATGATTGGTGCATCTCCTTTAACTCATCCAGACAATTAAGGCTATGGTCTATTGTAGCGTGGATGGAACAAGGTGATCCGCCACTCCACAGACATTGGTGGATTTCGCTATTGCTCTATCCACCCTGCATTGTGTCTGATACCGCTATGCTAATCAGTCCCTACATTCTATGCCTTATTGCCTATCCCCTACTCCCCATAACCTAACTATATCGTGCGAGTTTCCAGTTGCAGGTCTGCGGCACTGTCGGCGGCTTCCGTGTTACAGATGATCGCGGTATCCGCCTGCTTGCCGACCAGCCATGTTTCGCTGACACGACGCAGGTCGTCCAGCGTGGTGTCGAGCACGCGGTTGCGGAAGGTATTGAGGAATTCCGGGCTACGTCCATGCATCGCATTGAAGTGCGCACGAATGGCTTCACCCGCGGGGGATTCCGGCATATCCAGTTGTTTGACGGTGCCGAGAATGCCTTCTTCCAGTTCGCGTTCTCCCGGTTTGCCGTTCAGCCAGTCCAGTGACTTCCCGAAGTCCTGCAGGGTTTCGCTCATGCGCGGGTCACGGTAAGAGAAGAAGCGGAAGCTGGCGGAGTCCGGGTCGTAACCCGCACCGCCACCGTAGGCGCCACCCTGTTCGCGGATCGCGCCGTGCAGGTAGCCATTGGTCAGCACCTTGCCCAGCACCGACAGGATCGGCGCATCGGCATGACCGGGGGTAATCGCGGCATAGGCCTGTGAACAGAAGTTGACCGGTGTGCTGGTCACCCATGCCTGCTGTATGTGCTGGCGTTCGGTCTGGTACTGGAAGCCTTCGGCATTGCTTGCCACTGCGGGATAATCAGCCCAGACCCGTTCCAGACCCTCTGCCACAAGTGTGTGATCACTGCCTTCGCTGACGATCAATAATTCGCGCGGTGCGGCGGCGAGTTTGTCTCTGATGCTGGAAAGGATGTCTGCCAGATGCTTAAGGTGTTGCACGGAATCCAGGCTGTCATCCAGTTTTTGCAGGTAACGAATTCCCTGCAGGCCATCCCAGCGACTGTGTAACTGTGCGATCGGCCCCATGCCGGAGCTGGCTGCCAGCATTGCCAGTGAGTGACCGGCATTGGTAATCGACATATCCGCACTGCTGCGCATTTGCGCGACGATTTCACGCAGGCGACGTTGTTCATCGAAACGTGCCTCGTGAAGTGTGTCTACCAGCAGTTGTGAGATGGCCTGCTGGTTTCTTACCAGACCTTCACCGGCGAGGATGAAGCGCGCCTTAATGTCATTCTCATCGTCGACACTGGCACGAATCGAGAGACTGGATGAAACGATACCTGTATTCGCCTGGCGGGTCTGAATTTTCATATAGTCCTGCGCGCCCAGCCCAACTTCGGTGAGGCACTCCCAGAACACCGGCAGGTAGCCGATTTCTTCCGGCGTGAGTGCCGGGACTTCGATAATGAGTTTTTCGTGCAGGATGCCGTTGGTGCCCTGTGCATACCAGTGGCTCGGCATGTTAGCCGTCGTGCGTGACTCACCTTTGACGATTTTCAGGCCATGCGGTACGTCTTCCCGACCGACACGTGGCAGCAGTTCCGGATCATCGAGGCTTTGCTGGCGTTGTTTCAAAGCGATCGCCTGTTCGATGATCTGTTGCTGCTGTTGCTCTGAGAGATTCGCTTTCACTTCGGCCAGGCGCTGTTTTTCTGCATTCGCATCACGCGCAGATTTATCGGCATCCGGTTCCATCACCAGCAGTACGCGATGCGGGTTATCCAGCAGCAATCGACGCACCAGTGATTTAATAAAGTTTGGATCCTTGATCTGCTGTTGCAGGTCTTCCAGTACCGGGTCGATATCGAGCACGGATTCGGGTTCTGCGCCATGCAGGATGGCACTCATCAAGCGCCACATGATCTGGATGCCGTAGGGTTCACGACCCGAACGGATCTGACGTTGTTCCAGTTCGATCTGGTGTAGCACGGAGGCAAGTAACTCTTCCGGCAGGCCCTGTTCGGCGACATCTTCCAGCACCTCGAGTACCTGTTGTTGCATCAGTTCCGCCTGCTCGGCATCACTGCCTTCCAGACCACAGACAAACACCGCTTCCTGCATTGAGTCATCCAGTCCACACAGATCCGATGGCGCACTGCCCAGCCCACAGGTTTCCAGCAGATGACGCAGGGGTGAGGCGCTATTATCCAGCAAGGCACCGGACAGCAACCCGGCGTGCATCAACGCCTTTTGATCGTCTGTTCTTCCCAGCAACCAGCCCATCACGATATGCGTGTGGCCCTGCAGTTCCTGCTCGCTGGCAGCGGCCATTGGATAGACTTCATCAACCTTGAACGGCTCGCTGTAACGCTGTTCATCGGGGATGCTGAAATCAAAACTACGCTGTTCAAATTTACTCAGCGCCAGTTCATGAATACGCGCCTGATGCTGTTCGACCGGGAAACTGCCATAGGTAAGAATCACCGCATTGGACGGATGATAATGACTGGCATGGAATGCTTTCAGCTGTTCCCAGCTAAGGTTCGGGATGTCTGTCGGCTCACCACCACTGTTGTAGTGATAGGTATTGGTTGGAAACAAGGCGGTTTGCAGGTATTGCCAGAGCTGCGTCACCGGCGCGCCCATAGCCCCCTTCATTTCATTGAACACCACGCCCTTGTAGACCAGCTCGGAGTCCGGGTTTTCACTCTCGAGGAATTCCAGTCGACAACCTTCCTGGGCAAAATCCAGCGCGTCGAGACGCGGGAAGAACACCGCATCCAGATAGACCTGTAGCAGGTTGTCGAAATCTTTCGGGTTCTGGGTCGCAAACGGATACGCGGTTACATCGCTACTGGTGTAGGCATTCATGAAGGTGTTCAGTGAGCGCCGCGTCATCATGAAGAAGGGATCGCGCACCGGGAACTGCGCACTACCACAGAGGGTGGTGTGTTCGAGAATATGCGCGACGCCGGTTGAGTCCTGTGGCACGGTCGGGAAGGCCACCAGGAAGGCGTTATTGGTATCTTCGCAGGCAAGGTGAAAATGGCGTGCACCGGTCCCGGTGTGCCGGTATTCCTGCACCTCGATATTCATCGAGGGGATACGATGTGATGCCAGATGTTCAAATGTCATATTGTGTGTTTCTCAAGTGACAAAACCGCACAGCGGACTGTGCGGTTTTGGTAACGATTATCGGCTATGCAGGCGTCTGGCATAACGCCTGCGATAGTTGTAGCCATGTGAATGGCTTAGAGATTATCGAGATAGCGCTCGGCATCCAGAGCCGCCTGACAACCGGCTCCCGCCGAGGTGACTGCCTGACGATAGACCGGATCAGAGACATCCCCGGCGGCAAATACGCCCGGTATGCTGGTGCTGGTCGCGCCCGGATTGGAGCCGTCATTGACGGTAATGTAACCGTGCTCCATGTTGAGCTGGTCGGCAAAAATGGCGGTGTTGGGTTTATGACCAATGGCGATAAACAGCCCATGCACGTCGACTTCTTTGGTACTGTCATCCCGGGTGCTTTTGATGCGAATACCGGTGACACCGGCGTCATCACCCAGCACTTCGTCCAGGGTGTGGTCCCATTCAATTGTGACGTTACCCTTTTCGGCGCGCTCGATCAGGCGATTGGCCAGGATCTTTTCTGAACGGAACTGATCACGACGATGCACAACGGTGACATGGGATGCGATGTTCGCCAGGTACAGTGCCTCTTCCACAGCGGTGTTACCACCACCAATGACGGCGACCGGTTTACCCTTATAGAAGAAACCATCACAGGTCGCACAGGCCGATACGCCGCGCCCCTTGAAGGCCTCTTCCGATTCCATACCCAGATACATTGCCGATGCCCCAGTGGCGATGATCAGCGCATCACAGGTGTATTCGCCTGAGTCGCCGGTGAGTTTGATAGGACGGCTGTTCAGGTCGGTGGTATGGATGTGATCAAAAATAATCTCGGTGCCAAAACGTTCCGCATGCGCCTGCATACGTTGCATCAACTCAGGGCCCTGCACGCCTTCATTGTCACCCGGCCAGTTGTCCACGTCGGTGGTGGTGGTGAGCTGTCCGCCCTGTTCAATGCCGGTAATCAGTACCGGATCGAGTGCGGCACGGGCTGCATAAACGGCGGCGGTGTAACCGGCCGGTCCAGAACCCAGAATCAGTAATCGTGCATGCTTCGCCATCTGTGTCTCCATGTGGTGTGCCGCTCTTGTCTGACATCTGTCTCAATGTCGAATCGGGAGTATCCAGCGACACGGGTTGTGTCTTTAAGAAAGATCTATCCTGCTTTTTCAGGTCGTGATGAAAACATATTTCTTCATCATTCGATCTGATTTAGGTCAGACATTGCTGCACTGACCATAAATCTTAAGACCGAGGGACAGCTCGACTCGGCCAGAGCCGAGCTGTCTTCGGTACGCAAGAACCTGTCAGGATGAGTTACAGGTTGTCCGCGTTTGCTGCCAGGTAAGAAGCGACGCCATCGGCATCTGGCTTCATACCGGTATCACCTTTGTTCCAGCCTGCCGGGCAGACTTC
>JBFIID010000112.1:0-7898 GCA_041601415.1 Gammaproteobacteria bacterium | reverse complement strand
GATCAGGTCTTCATCCCGGATATAGCGGCGCGCGCGATGTAGACCGACGATGCTGGGGATCCCGAGACTGCGCGCAAGAATCGCAGAATGAGAAGTTGGCCCGCCATATTCTGTGGCGAAGGCTACGATGCCATGATGCTGCATCATTACAGTATCTGCGGGGGAGAGATTATCGGCCAGTACGATATAACCGTTCAGATGACTGTCTGGCACTTCATGTTTCAACTGCTCCTGATTCATCAGGTTACGCTGAATCCGATTCACCACATGATCAACATCATCTTTCCGTGTACGCAGATAGGGGTCTTCCATCTCTTCAAAAACGGCCACCAGTGCATCACGCTGTAACTTCAAGGCCCATTCGGCATTACGCTTCATCTCGCGAATCAGCCGTGCAGGCTCAATGGTCAGGGCGGAATCTTCCAGCATCAGAAGATGGGTATCGATGAAGGCCGCGATGTCTCCGGCGGTACTGCGTGGAATGTGCATTCGCACCGCACGTAATTGCTGACGCGCTTCAGTCAGTGCGCGCTGGAAACGACGTACTTCGTTGTTTACTTCGTTACTTTCAATATTGTATTCACTAATGTCCAGCTGATGCCGTTCGAGGATATGCACCTTGCCGATCGCGACACCACGCGATACACCGACGCCCTGCAGGGAGAAACTCATTCATCTTCCCCGAAACGATCGCTTACCAGCTGTTCCAGCTTGTCAACCGCAGTCTGCTCATCCTTGCCATCGGCCATCAGACGAATCTCCGTCCCCTTACCTGCAGCCAGCATCATCACGCCCATAATACTTTTCCCGTTAACTTCCTTGTTTTCACGAGCGACGGTAATTTCGGAACTAAAACCCGAGGCAAGCTGAACAAACTTTGCCGCCGCACGCGCATGCAGGCCGAGTTTATTCACAATGGTGACTGTTCTTTCCAGCATTATTGATACTCCGTCACATCTATAATGCCTGCACGCCCACCTTCGACAGCACAAACTCGCATGGCATCCAGATCTAGCTTGGGATAGTTCATGACACGCATGAGCATCGGCAGATTTAAGCCTGCCACAACCTGCACGTGTCCTTCTTTCATCAGAGTGCTAGAAATATTACTTGGTGTAGAACCGAACAGGTCTGTCATGATCAACACCCCATCGCCATCATCAAGTTCTTTGATCTTCTTTTTACCTTCCGCCAACACCTTATCGGGATCACAATTACGCGAGGCGGGCAGGGTTTCTACTTTTAACGGACATTGATGCATGACCCCACAGGCCAGGTGTTCAAAACTTTCGCCAATCTGTTCATGGGTAATAATGAGAATACCAACCGCCATTTATATATCCCGATGCGTAATGAGAACCTGATTACCAAGTTTCTTAAAATGTTCAGCCACCTTTTCTGCCACATACACAGAACGATGATGCCCGCCTGTACAACCAATCGCCATGGTGAGATAACTACGATTATCGGCCTCAAAAGAGGGCACCCATGCATCCAGAAAATCCAGTAGCTTTTGCACCAGCTCACCAACCATTGGCACATTTTCAAGGTAGTTAACCACCGGCTCATCGCGCCCTGAGTAGTCTCTCAGGTTCGCTTCCCAATGTGGATTGGGCAGACTGCGAACATCAAAGATGAAATCTGCATCCGGTGGGGTACCGTATTTAAAACCAAATGACATGCATTGCAGGGTTATATGCTGCTCATCCCGATCTGCCACCTGACGCCGAATGATGTCACGCAACTGATGAATATGGGTACGTGAGGTATCGACGCGTAGATCGGCACGGGTGTAGATCCCTTCCAGTAGTTTTCGTTCTTCCGCGATGGCCTGTGGTAATGACTGTTTACCCGCAGTTAGTGGATGCAGACGACGTGTCTCACTAAATCGCTTGATCAGGGTATCGTTACTGGATTCTATGAAGATGACTTCAGTACGCAGTCCCTGGTCCCGAAGATCGTCCAGCATGACCGAAAACCGGTTCAGCGATTCAGCAGGGTTACGTGCATCAATGCCGACGGCAACACGTTCATAGAGTGGCAATGACTTCTGACGGATCTGGGTGGAAAATTCTGGCAACAGATCTATTGGCAGGTTATCGATACAGTAAAAACCTTTATCTTCCAGTGCATGCAGCGCAACCGTTTTGCCCGCACCCGACATGCCGGTAATGATAACCAGGCGTTGTTTGGTGCTGTTCAAAACTTTGTGTCCTTACTGATCAGGCGGCTTTGACGCTGCACGAAATCTTCCGAAGAAATATATCCCCCCATACGCAGAATATGATTCTGCACCGCACATTCCGCCATCACGGCGAGATTTCGGCCGGGCGCCACCGGCAGGGTAATCTCTGAAATCGGCACACCGAGAACATCACGCGTCGTATAACTGCCTTCTACACGATTGATAGTTGCGATCTGATCCTGGTTCATGCGCTCCAGACTGATAATCAACTTCAGGTATTTATGATTCTTGATCGCGCTGGCCCCGAACAGCTCACGCACGTTGAGAATGCCCAGTCCTCGTACCTCAAGGAAATCCACCAGTGCGGGGGGGCAGGTGCCATTCACCGTGTCAGGGGTTATGCGGGTAAATTCAGGGGCATCATCGGCGATTAGTCGATGGCCTCGATTTAATAACTCCAGTGCAAGCTCACTCTTACCAACTCCGCTACCACCTGTCAGCAACACACCAATAGTGAAAATTTCCATGTACACGCCATGCAGAATAACCACTTCAGCGAGCATCGCGGTCAGATAGTAATGCAGGTCTTCGGTGAGTTTGTTGGAGGGTAAATGGGAGGCAAACAGGGGTGTATTGGTAAGCTCACATTGCTCCATGAGCAACGGCGGAATCTCCTGCGTCTCACCAACGATGACACAGGCCGGCTCATAGTCCAGCAATTGTTTTATTGCGTCTTTACGAGAAATATCACGCAGATCGTTGAGATATTGTGTCTCCGTACAACCCAGCACCTGTACTTCATTGGGGTGGACCAGATTGAGGTGCCCTACCAATGAATAATTTGGTGAAATTCCAGCGCCATTTCTGGTTGCGTCTGAGGTTTCTACAGCAGAAGCAGCCTCTACCGACTGAATTAATCGCCCTTTGCCAGCATGCCCGGTGATCCACTCCAAACCGAGTTTGCCCGCGTGTTTTGCGTAGAGTTCCAGTACCGCAACAGAGTGCATGTGTGCTGTTCCAACCGGCCTCAGGCCGTCAACATCTTATGAATTTCAGTGGCCGATGCCTGGGTACGTAGCTTGGCAACGAATTCTTCATTACTGAATTTCTCTGCCAGCTGAGCAAGAATTTTAAGATGCGCATCGTTGCACTCCTGAGGCACCAGAAGGGCAAATATCAAATCAACCGGTTGATTATCAATCGCATCAAAATCGACAGGACTCTCCAGAAACATGAACGCGCCAATCGCTTTCTCGCAGTTTTCCAGGCGACCATGGGGAATGGCAACGCCACGCCCCAGGCCGGTACTACCCAGTCTTTCCCGTTCCAGCAGACGGTCATAGACCGTACTGGAGCTCACTGAGGGATTAACGCTTTCAACCATCTCAGCGAGTTTCTCTATGACTACTTTTTTACTGCTTAAAGCAAGTCCACACACCACACTTTCTGGTGCGAGAATATCGGATATTTGCATGATCTTTTCAGTCTATATTAGGCGGACTCTTGAACTTTGACCCGACCATCGGCGCGATGGTGATCCTTGAGTTTTTCCTTATGCTTACGCACCTGACGATCCAGCTTGTCAATCATTCCATCGATAGCGGCATACATATCTTCATTGGTCTCGTCGGCAAACAGGTTACCACCTGCAACATGGACAGTGGCTTCGGCCTTCTGGCGTGTTTTTTCAACGCCGAGAATCACATGAACGTTAGTCATGTGCTCAAAATGACGTTCTATTTTCTCAAATTTCGTTTCTACGTATGAACGTAACGCAGGGGTGATTTCCAGATGATGACCAGTGAGGTTTATCTGCATGGAACGATCCTCTCTTGTTATTGACGCTGGCGGCAGGTAGTGGGTAAACCCGCTTCCCTAGCTCAGCCTCTTTCTCTCATTTGATGGCGGAATTGCCATCGCTTCTCTATATTTGGCTACGGTTCTTCTCGCAACCTTGATGCCCTGATCGACCAGCATGCTGGCGATCTTGCTGTCGCTCAGGGGTTTTACGGTATTCTCTGCGGCGATCAACTTCTTGATCACGGCTCTTATTGCGGTAGACGAACATTCGCCGCCCATGGTTGTACTGACGTGACTGGAGAAGAAAAACTTCAATTCATAGATGCCGCGGGGGGTATGCATATATTTTTTCGTGGTCACACGTGAAATTGTAGACTCGTGCATGCCCAATGTCTCGGCAATATCGTGTAATACCAGAGGTTTCATTGCCTCTTCACCGTGCTCAAGAAAAGCGCGCTGACGTTCGACGATAGCAGTTGCCACGCGTAGCAGGGTTTCACTCCGACTCTGCAGGCTTTTGATAAACCAGCGGGCCTCCTGCATATGCGTTTTTAGCGAGGTGTTCTGTGAACTGTTATCCGCACGCTGTATCATCCCGGCGTACATCGGATTAATACGTAGCTGGGGAATATTGTCCTGATTAAGCTGTACCTGCCAGGCGCCCTTTTCTTTTCGTACGTAGACATCAGGGATCACGTACTCAACCTGATGTTCTATATCCTTGCTACCCGGACGAGGATTCATCGACTGGATCAAGTGTACGACCTGCTGCAATTCGTCACGACTCAGCTTCATGCGTCGTATCAACTGATTAAAGTCCCTGGAGGCCATTAGCCCCAAATGATTCTGTACCAGGTTTTTTGCTTCACTCAGCCATTTGGTATCCGGACTACAATCGGCCAGCTGTAACAATAGACATTCACCGAGGTCGCGCGCGCCAACACCGGGAGGAGCCAGACTCTGAACCCGCCGTAACACCGCTTCTATCTCATCCAGTTCCAGTTCGTCATCCATTTCAGGATCCTGTCCAACCGCCTCGAGGATCCCTTCCAGGGTGTTTTCCAGGTAGCCATCTTCATTAATTGAATCAATCAGTGTCATTGCGATGACTTTATCGCGGTCACTCATGATTGCCATCTGGATCTGCCACAACAGTTGTTCCTGCAGGCTTTCACTGGCACTTCGGTGTTCATCAAACTCTATGGAGTTGCCTACCGGTCCGCTGTTCAGGTTAGTAGGCATGGAGGTATTGTCGTAGACGTCCTCCCAGGCGCTATCTACCGGCAGTTCGTCCGGGATATCCTGCACACCTTCAGCGGTGCTGGAATCGAAGCTGTCCATGGCATTATCGTTAGCATCGCTCTGTGTGTCGCTCGCATTCGTCTTGCTACCATTCAACTCAGAGGCATCATCCTTGCCCGCATCCTCATTGAAATCGTCGTCAGCAACCTCCAGCATCATGTTGGAATCCAGCGCTTCCTGCACCTCCATGTTCAATTCCACCGTAGACAGTTGCAGCAGGCGTATTGCCTGCTGCAACTGCGGCGTCATTGTCAGGTGTTGACCAAGTCGTAACTGGATGGATTGCTTCATATCTCGCTTATCAGCCCGTTGCAGGTATCTCTAATTTAATAGGCTGTGTTTACTGGTGATTTGGCTGTAAAGAATGAATGTCTCATAGTTTTATTCTAAACCAAAAAACTACTTCCGTAGTAAATAGATCGTCTCGAAAGCCCTTTTCTGTAGGATTTTGGCATGATTTTTTCAAAGCTTAAATTCACTTCCCAGATAGACGTCTCTAACTCTTTCATTCTGCAACACTTCTTCTGAAGTACCTTCGGCCAGGATGGCTCCATCACTGACAATATAAGATCGGTCACAGATACCGAGCGTTTCCTTCACATTATGATCCGTAATCAACACGCCAATACCGAGTTTACATAGCTGGCGGATGATGCGTTGAATATCCTGTACTGATATCGGGTCAACCCCCGCAAACGGTTCATCCAGGAGGATAAAGCGAGGCGCGGTCGCCAGTGCACGTGCGATTTCTACGCGACGGCGTTCACCACCAGACAGGCTGGCACCCAGATTATCGCGGATATGGGTAATGTGAAATTCATGCAGCAGGCTTTCAAGACGCTGTTCTTGCTGGCGTTCACTCAGGGTGTCCTGAGCTTCCAGCACCGCCTGAATATTCTCGGCGACCGTGAGCTTACGAAACACCGAGGCCTCCTGCGGCAGATAACCAAGACCCAGTCGTGAGCGTTGATCCATTGGCAGGTGGGTGATGTCTTCCCGATCCAGATGAATACTGCCCTGATCGCAGGGAATCAAACCAACGACCATATGAAAACTCGTGGTCTTACCCGCGCCATTTGGCCCCAGTAACCCGACAATTTCACCACTATTAACACTCAGGCTGACATCCTTGACGACTGCGCGTGATTTGTAGGACTTGGCCAGATGCCGGACGGAGAGGACGCTCATAGGGTCAGTCGGTGCCTGTAAATACCGCTGTGCTTAATTCTGTTTCTTCTGTCTTGGCGGCAGAACGATTTTCACCCGTTCGCGCTTCTGCGGCTTATCGCCCGCGTCAGCCCCGGGTACATGCGTACTGGTACTGTGTGCCTTGACCACGCTTTTAGCGATGTCGTAGATAATACGATCACCGCTGAAAACCTTACCGCCCTGTTTGACCCGGGCTTTTTTTAACAGGAACAACTCTTCCTTCTGTGGGAAGTATTCTATGCGTAGCGATTCTCCGTCGGTCCATTCTCCGGAATCGGCCTGTTGTTTGAACCTCGCCAGTTTGCCATCGACCAGCATCTCATGGATTTCATCATTCTCATCGTACTTCACGGTCAAGCGACTACCAGAGACGCGAATACTACCCTGGGTCAGTACCACACTGCCGGTATAGACACTGAACTTCTGCGCATCATCGAGCAGGAATTCATCCGCTTCGATCTCGATCGCCTGCTCACCATCGCTGGTCAACGCAATAGCGGCATGAGTTGCCAGCAGTAAGGGCAGTACTAGCAGTGTCGCGAGTACGGTTTTAATCGCCTTGCCTTGGTTCATAGCGTGTCTTTACCTCGCTTAGTAATTCCAGTTTGCTCTTTTCCATGTTCAGTCGCATGCCGACGGCATTGGTCACCGACGCGCTGGTGATGATGGTCGCCTGTTTGTCGGTTTCCGCATATTCTTCCTGCGGCAGAACTTTTAGATCCCAGGTAATCAGTTCCGGGGAACGCATGCCTGCCTCATCCAGCTGCCAGACATGCACTTCACCGTACAGAAGTATCACCTCATTGTCAGAGGTAACCCAGCCTTTTTCAGCACTAACATACCATGTTCGGCTGGCCTGTTTGTAAAGCTCCAGACGCGGTTCTACCAGTTCAATGGTGTCATCATCCGGGAAGTGCTGCATATGTTCTGCGCTTAGCTGATTCTTCGGGATACCTTCAAGATCCATTTCGGTGCGAGTGAAATTTACCATGTAATAATCCGGATCGTGCCGAGGCTCGGTTTTTTCGCGTGGCGCATCTTCGTCCAGTTCCTGTAACCACCAGCCACTCAACCCGACCAGTACCAGCAGGAATAGAATGACGATCTGGCGATTCATTTAAGCAGCAACCGCTTAGTCCAGATACGAATTCAGGATTGAATCCAGTTCGCCACGTCCCTCAAGAATTAACTCACAGAACTCTCTGACCGCACCTCTACCACCCGCCTCGTGCGAGACCCAGTCAGCATGCTGAACCACCAGCCCGTAGGCATCGGCCGGTGTGCCGGCCAGTCCAACCCGTCGCATGACTGGCAGATCCGGCAGGTCATCACCCATGTAGGCGATCTGATCTGCCTCCAGTCCACTTTTCTGCAGGATTTCTTCGAAGGCCTGCATCTTGTT
>JBFIID010000111.1:0-7979 GCA_041601415.1 Gammaproteobacteria bacterium | reverse complement strand
CCTATATCAGGGTAGCGGCCTGTTTCCTCAACAGTTGAGTAAATCACTGAAATCAGTTGGCGTTTAATCCCCCTGCAGAAGCAGGGAATTAGCCAGGCAAGGAGCTATTGCAGGCCGGCTGGGTCAGCAGGTCTGACGCTGTTCAGCTTTGGGTCGTTCTGGCAAAGAGCCGGGACGTATTATTGATATGAGTTCAGCACACCCGGGCGAGAGTTCAGTCCAGTCATCCGGCATATTGAAACTGGCCAGTGCCGCTGTTGGCATGAGCTTGTCTGCTGCAGGTATCCGATTCACGGCCAGGTGCAGGATCAGGTCTTCCAGGCCTGGGTTATGACCTACGAGCATCACGCATTGTGTGTGGGAAGGAATGCCCGAGAGCACTGCTAGCAGATCTCTGACGCTTGCCTCGTAGATATCGGGTTCCTGTGTGATTATGCCTTGATCCAGACCGACCGCCTGAGAGACCAGCTCTGCTGTGTGCAGGGCTCTTACCGCAGGTGAACTGATCAGGTAGTCGGGTATCAGTTGATGTTGAAGCAGCCATTTACCGATGGCCTGTGCGCCCCGAATACCACGTCTCTTCAGCGGACGCTGGAAGTCTCTGGTGAACTGTGTCCAGTCAGATTTTCCATGCCGTAGTAATAACAGTGTTCGGCCCCTGGCCTTATCATCATGCATGATCGTTTCTCAGTCTGGGTGCTTACCTGTCTGAGTATAGAAGTTTTTTACGGCAGAGGGACAGAAACGGTTGGTGCTCTGTCTTAGGGAGTGTGAGAGCGGGGCTACTGGCCCGGTAGAAGAGGAGATGCGTTGGGTGAAAAGCGAATGATCAGGAGGCGAATTAATCGATATTCTGCACACTCAGAGTCTCTAGTACGGCGTCCCGCGTGAAGAATTCTCCATCACGGATAAAACCGGCAACAATACCTGATTTTGTCTCTGCCACGTGGCCTTCTGCATCGCGGCGTGCAACCCAGTCATCCGGTAGACCCTCTAGCAGATGAATCGGTGCAGGTTTCCCATTGGCATAACGCGAGATATGGGTTTCACCTGTCTGCGTGTCCTGATAACCCGGCACGAACCCGGCATGGCTATTGTTCTGACTAAGACCTGCGGTGTCGGAGAAGGTCTCGTTCTGATCAGCGAGGGCACTGGAAGTGAGACTTCCATGGCCGGATGCCATCGTCATGTCATCAGGGCAAAGGTGTCGGCATTTCGTTTCTGCGGTCTTCATTTCGTTCGCCTCTAGTCTGGATATAGATTGAGATACATCCTTGCCAGTGAAGTTGCATAAGGCATGCCAGCAACGATGATTGGTTCACAGGCGCCGAGGTATGACGCATTTTCAAGGTCTGCGGGGACTCTGAAGGCAAAATAGCGTGATTGATGTCCCTCTGAAGGTCAGTTTTTGCCGCTTTGCCCCGTTTTCGCGGGCCAGGAAGGCGGGTTTCCGCCGTTAATGGCGTTCCGCCGCCCGTTCAGGCGCTGACACAGGCTGTATTTGCCCCGTCAGATGTGTCGCAGATGTCTCAGCTGTCGCATGTGTGTTGCACAAATGTCGGTAATTTACGACGCTCACGGGGATTAAATAATATGTCTGCTCCTGATCAGCTTGATCACCCGCTCAATGCACTGATCAACCGACAGGTCATCCGTGTCCAGCGTCAGATCGGCATTTTCCGGGGCATCGTAAGGGAAGGAAATACCCGGAATATTAGCGCCGGGTTTGCCTTCATACGCAGTATATAGGCCACTGGGATCACGTGTCTTACAGACCTCCAGCGAGGGGTTCAGATAGACGATTACGCAGTTGTCCTTGCCAATCACGCTGATCGCGTGATCTCTGGAATCCTGATTCGGTGCGACGAAGGCGGCGCAGCAGATTAGCCCAGAATCATTGAGGAAACGTGCAACATGGGCACTACGGCGCAGGTTTTCGGCACGTCCTTCCTGATCATGCCCGAGGTCTTTGCTGATCCCGAGACGCATCGATTTACCATCCAGTACGGTGCTGACACGGCCCATGTCAAACAACTGGCGCTCCAGCGCGTGTGCCAGCGTTGATTTTCCGGCACCAGAGATACCCATGAAGATGACGGTGGCAGGTTTCTGTCCGTAGCGGGCGGCGCGTTCTTCCTTGGTGACATGGATAGTGCTGGTTGTTGTATCGGTGGTCTGGTTATTTTGCGTCTTATCACAGCGGATCATGCCGGCACCAACGGTGACATTGCTGAGACGGTCAACGATGATAAAGGCACCGGTACTGCGGTTGATGTCATAGCTGTCAAAGCAGACCTGCTGGTCGACATTGATTTCGCACATGCCAATTTCATTCAGTTCCAGGCCGGGAGCAGGTTTATGTTGCAGTGTATTCACATCGATCTGGTATTTCAGGGTGCTGACACTGCCACTGACGGCCTTGCTGCCGAGTTTGAAATCATACAGCTTGCCCGCCAGTAGCGGTTGCTCTGCCATCCACACCACGATCGCCTCAAATCGGTCTGCGACAGTGGGCAGATTATTGGTATGCACCAGCATATCGCCGCGACTGACATCTATTTCGTCTTCCAGGGTCAGGGTCACCGCCATGTCGGTATAGGCCATTTCCAGTTCTTCGTCATAGGTGACGATGGACTTTACCCGGCTGCGTTTACCCGAGGGCAGGGTCATCACCTCATCACCCTTGTGCACCACACCGGAGGCGACAGTGCCGCAGAAGCCGCGGAAGTTAAGATTCGGTCTGTTCACATATTGCACCGGATAGCGCAGATCATCGAAATTACGATCTCCGGCGATCTCGACGCTTTCCAGAATAGACATCAGCGGTTCACCGCTATACCAGGGCATGTTTTCACTGCGGTTGACGACGTTGTCACCCTTGAGTGCGGATAAGGGTAAAAAATGGAAGTCGGCTTCGGGTAATTCGCGGGTGAAACTCAGGTAGTCCTGCTTTATGTCCTCAAACACCTGTTCCGAGAATTCCATCAGATCCATCTTGTTGATCGCAACGATGATGTGTTTGATGCCCAGCAGCGAGGTGATAAAGCTGTGTCTGCGCGTCTGGGTCTGCACGCCGTGACGGGCATCAATCAGGATGATGGCCAGATCACAGGTCGATGCGCCGGTCGCCATATTGCGCGTGTACTGTTCATGTCCCGGTGTGTCGGCAATGATGAACTTGCGTTTTGCGGTCGAGAAATAGCGGTAGGCGACATCAATGGTAATGCCCTGTTCGCGTTCCGCCTGCAGGCCGTCAACCAGTAAGGCGAGATCAATCTCACCACCGGTGGTGCCCGACTTAACACTGTCGGCCTTGATGGCCGCGAGCTGATCTTCATAGATCATCTTGGAATCATGTAGCAGGCGGCCGATCAGGGTGCTTTTACCATCGTCGACGCTGCCGCAGGTGAGCAGACGCAACAGTTCCTTGCGTTCATGCTGGGCCAGATAGGCGTTGATATCTGTACTGATGAGATCAGATTGATGTGACATGTGTGTAAACCTGGTTTGTATCTTGATTCGTGATAGGGAAATAAAGCGTCGTACCTAGAAGTAACCCTTGCGCTTCTTTTCTTCCATTGAGCCGGCCTGATCGCTGTCGATTAAGCGACCCTGACGTTCAGAACTGGTCGTCAGCAGCATTTCCTGAATAATCTCGGGCAGGGTAACCGCTTCTGATTCAACCGCACCGGTTAGCGGATAACAGCCGAGGGTTCTGAAACGCACCATTTTTTCCTCAACCTTGAGACCTTCCAGCGGCATACGATCATCATCGACCATAATGTCGACACCATCCATGTTGACCACCGGGCGTTTCTTCGAGAAATACAGGGGTACGATGTCGATGTTATTCAGATAGATGTACTGCCAGATGTCCAGTTCGGTCCAGTTGGACAGGGGGAAGACGCGGATGCTCTCGCCCTTGTTGACCTTGCAGTTATAAATATTCCATAACTCGGGGCGCTGGTTCTTTGGATCCCAGCCATGATTCTTGTCGCGGAAAGAGAATACCCGCTCCTTGGCACGCGACTTTTCTTCGTCACGACGTCCACCACCAAAGGCGGCATCAAAGCGGTATTTGTTCAGCGCCTGACGCAGCGCCTGAGTCTTCATGACATCCGTGTGTTTCTCACTGCCGTGGGTAAATGGGCCGACGCCTGCATCTACCCCCTCCTGATTGATATGCACCAGCAGTTCCAGGCCGAGCTTTTTCATCTGGGCATCACGAAACTGGATCATCTCGCGAAATTTCCAGGTGGTATCCACATGCATCAGCGGAAACGGTGGTTTACCGGGGTAAAAGGCCTTCAGGGCGAGATGCAGCATCACCGAAGAATCCTTGCCAATCGAGTAGAGCATGACCGGATTATCAAATTCGGCAGCGACTTCTCTAATAATATGAATGCTCTCGGCTTCCAGTTGTTTCAGGTGTGTCAGGTTGTACTCGGCCATGTATAACTCTTCAGAATCGGTGGTATTTATTGTATGACGGTATCCGGTCAGACCGGGGGCGGGTATTGTAACCCAATCAAGGCGCTAGAACAGACCGATGGCGCATTTCAGCCCCTATAGAGACTGATGCTTTAGCAAAGACGTCGTCGGGGCAGATTCAGGGTCAGCGATGCGTTTCGCAAGATTATTCATATCTATCTGATAATATTGAGAATTAAGGCGTTCGACGAAGATGGCAGAGGATAAGGATGGATAGAACTGAGCGTTTCTACAAGATCAACCAATTGCTTTCTACCCATCGCAGTGTCCATCTGCAGCAATTTCTGGATGAGCTTGAGATCTCACGAGCAACCTTCAAGCGCGATCTGGAATATCTGCGAGATCGACTTTCAGCACCGATTATCTGGGATCGGGAGCTGCGTGCCTATCGGTATGAGCATAATGAGCCGGACGCCGAGCGATATCAGTTACCCGGTCTCTGGTTTAACGCGTCGGAACTGCATGCCCTGATGGTGATGGAACATCTGCTGCAGAACATCCAGCCGGGCCTGTTGAATCCGCATATCGTTCCTCTGCAGGGGCAGATTCGTGCAATTCTGGGCTCGCAGCAACATGCGGCAGAACAGGTCGCCGATCGAATACGTGTCTTGCCACAGGCATCCAGACCGCTGGATAGCGACTATTTTGAAACCATTGCAGCGGCCGTCATGTCAGGTAAACGTCTGCAGATTGAGCATTACAACCGGGGGCGGGATGACTGCAGTAGTCGTGAAATCTCACCGCAACGGCTGGTCTACTATCGGGACAACTGGTATCTCGATGCCTGGTGT
Organism: Gammaproteobacteria bacterium; assembly: GCA_041601415.1. Lineage (GTDB taxonomy): Bacteria > Pseudomonadota > Gammaproteobacteria > JBFIID01 > JBFIID01 > JBFIID01. The sequence goes on along the minus strand of JBFIID010000111.1, from coordinate 2,697 downwards.
CATTTGCGACAGGCCCTGCGCACCTTTTCGCTGGATACAATCCGCGCTGCACAGTTACTGAGTGCCGATGGCAGAAAAATTTCTGTGCAACGACTGGATCAGGAACTGAAGAGTGCCTATGGAATTTTCTCAGGTTCAAAGGTTCAGACGGCCTTACTCAGGTTTAGTCCGGAGCGTGCACGTTGGGTACATTCCGAAGTCTGGCATCCGGAACAGCAAAGTGAATATGACAGGCAGGGGCGCTACCTGTTGACGGTTCCGTACAGCGATGCCCGTGAGCTGGTGATGGATATTCTGAAATATGGCCCGGACATAGAGGTATTGAAACCGGCAGGTTTACGCAGGCAGGTCGCGCAGCAACTGCAACTGGCGCTGGAGACATACAGGGAAAAATAGAATGAATCGACACTGGCTCACGCCATGAGCCAGTGTCGACCGTAAAGTAGGCATCAAGGATTGGGTCTACCTCTGCCATTACCCCGTGGCCCTATTAGCTCAGCGCCCGATCCGAGTGCCGTGCCCGATACCCCCGTCGGGCACGGAACCCTGATTAGAGTGTGGAGCCCGTAGCATGAGTCGAGAAGCTAAAAACGTCCTCATTATCCTGTATGAATTTGTGCAGGGGATCTGCGCAGGTCTCTCCCTGTTTGTTTTTGCCTGGCTGGTGTTGTTTTCGATTGGATCACAGCCCTGATGCTGACTGCACTCCCGAAGTAGGTAATTCAGTTTTTAGAACGGTTCCCCGCCAGCATAAATACACCCTCCAGAGCTAAAGTTTTCGCTCTTCCTGACGCTAGCTATTCTGACAGTTGTTCGCCTCATGGCAGAACTGTCTACAAGCAGTCTGATTCCAGTGAACTGCTTGATTGCAGATTGTTTCCTTTTGATGAAAAGACTGTTGACTGTTTTACAGTTAAGTACAGCAAACATCAGCAGGAAGCCTGTTGAATGTGTGCCTATAGACCCTGATGGAAATGTTCGATGAAACTATTTTGCAGAGATATGCGTGCTAAACGGGGAGATCAGAAATGCTGATCTTACTTGGAAATCTTCCGCCATTGGTTGACGAAACGGCCGTCCATAAGTTATTCGATTATGCAAAGTTTATAGAGTCTGTGCTGTTGATTGATGTGGGACACCCAGCCAATGTTGTTGCCGTGGTGAAAATTCAGTCTTCACAGACAGTGGCCAATGTTATTGCCGCCAAGGTTAACCACCGCCGTTTAGAGGGTAGAAAGGTACAGGCCTTTACCAGTCTTTTCTTCAATTAATAGGCAGTGAAAAAAAACGGTGCCTCATTCCAGATCTTCGTAACAGCACTGCTGGAAACGTGGTGTACAGATACAGTAAAAAATCAGGTCGGTGGTTCCTGTGTTGTGTATGCGCTGTGCTGTTTCTGCAGGAATAATCACAACATCACCCGGCTTTACCTCAATCGGCTCATCGTCACCCAATTGCGCGAATCCCTGACCTGAAATAATCAGATAGCGCTCAATGATTCCCTGCAGGCGGTGCCAGCGGGTAGTGACGCCGGGTTCAACACGTGCGCGCGCAATAGAGACGGCCTCATCTGTCGCTGTGTTTGATGTCTCTATGATGTGACAAAGCTCGTCGGTGAAAAACTCTGAGGCAAGGTCCTGTCTCTTAATCTCTGCCTGCATTGTTATGCGCTTATCCTGTTATCTCTGTTTTAGGAATGATGTTTGAGTCAAGAATTGTTTGAATAGGTACCGGCTTCCCGATTGCATAGCCCTGTGCATAATCAATCCCGAGTAATGTCAGTTGCTGTTTAATCTCATCATTCTCCACAAATTCTGCGATGGTCTTCATTCCCATCAAATGACCAATTTCATTAATGGATTTTACCATCGCTTCATCAATTGGGTCATCGAGAATATCCTTCACAAACACACCGTCTATCTTGAGTGCATCAACCTGCAGGTTCTTAAGATAAGCGAAAGATGACAGGCCGCTACCAAAGTCATCCAGAGCAAACATACAACCAAATTCACGTAGGCTTTTAATGAAAATCTGTGCTTCTCTTAAGTTAGATATCGCCGCTGTTTCGGTTATTTCAAATTTGATCTGACTGGCGGATAAACCCATCACATTAATTTGATTAATGATATGCCCTAGCAACGCATCATCACCCAGTGACGGCCCGGAGAGATTGATGGCCAGATGATCCAGCTCACCGAGTTGGTGCTGGTGGGTTTTCAGCCAATTGAAGGTGTGATCAATCACCCAGCGGTCGATGCGGTCAGACAGGTTGTAGCGCTCCGCTGCGGGCAGAAACATCCCCGGCGGGACAATCTCGCCGCTTGTTGACTTAAGACGCAACAAGACTTCGTAGATGCGTGGTTGAGAGCCATCTGAGAGACTGACAATTGGCTGAACATATAACAAAAACCGATCTTCCAGCAGGGCCTGCCTTATCTGGTTTACCCAGTGGAACTCGCCTTCCTGCTTGGTCATCTGTTCGTCATCAAACTGATAGACATGGACTCTATTACGGCCGAGACTTTTTGCCGCGTAGCAGGCAGAGTCAGCCTGCTTAAGCGTTTCAGTCGCACTTTCAGTGTCTTCGTCTATCTGTGCCAGGCCGATACTGGCAGCGATCGTGAAAGTGTGTTCTTCCCAGAGGAACTGGAACTGTTCGACCAGATTGCGAATTTCGTTAGCCGTTGACATCGCCTG
>JBFIID010000110.1:0-7993 GCA_041601415.1 Gammaproteobacteria bacterium | reverse complement strand
CTGGTGCTGACCGATGTCAAACAGGGTGATCTGTATGCCCTCTGGCAGGCACTGAAAGAACAGGATCTGGCGACACCGAATATTGGATTATTGACCGATATGATCTGTTGTCCCGGTCTGGACTTCTGCTCGCTGGCGAATGCACGTTCGATTCCCATTGCACGCCAGATCAATGAGAAGTTTGACAAGCTCGATTATCTGCACGATCTGGGAGAGATCAAGCTGAAGATGTCTGGCTGTATGAATGCCTGTGGCCATCATCATGTTGGGCATATTGGCATTCTGGGCGTCGACAAGAAGGGTACCGAATTCTATCAGTTGACCCTCGGTGGTTCCTCGGCCAATGATGTGGCCCTGGGGGATCGTGTTGGTCCGGCCATTGAGTTCGATAAAGTTGCTGATGCGATTGAGTCACTGATGCAGGTTTATGTGGAGCAGCGCGAAGAGGGCGAGCGTTTCGTCGATACCTATCGTCGTATCGGCATGGAACTGTTCAAACAGCGCGTCTATGCAGAAGATGAATCAACAGACAAGAAGGTGGCCGCCAGTGCAGGTAATTAAAGACAAACAGATCGTCACAGATGATTGGCAGCGTGTACTTGATGAAGAAGCGATCCCGACAGGTGAGGTGATTATTTCCTATCGCCGTTGGAAACAGGGTGGTGAAGAAATCGAACAGCATCAGGGTCCATTGGCCATCTGTATTGATGGTGATGATGCGATCGAAGAGGTTGCAGAAATCGCTACTCAGTTCGAGTTGATTGCTCTGGATTTTCCGACCTTTGCCGATGGTCGCAATTATTCCAATGCACGCTTACTCAGGGATAGATATGCCTATAAGGGTGATCTGCGAGCAGTGGGTGATGTGATGCGCGATCAGTTGTACTACATGCAGCGCTGCGGAATCTCATCCTTCCAGGTGCGGGCTGACAAGAACATCGAAGATGCGCTGAAGGCCTTCGATGATTTCTCGCTGAGTTATCAGACGGCGGCCGATGGTGCAGAGCCGGTGTATCGTTATCGATAATTGCAGGTCATGAAAATCATCAGGTGCCAGCGCCAGTGCTGGCACCTGATATAACCGACGTCTCTAAACCGACAACATCGTAATCGTCGGTGTATTCAATTTGTCGTCCCCGTGAAAACCACGTACCAGAATTATATGATCCCCCTTGCTGGCCAGCTTCTGTTCCCTGACCACTTCTCGACCGAGTACATTGGGATTGGTATGTCCTACCTGATCCGATAATACCGGAATCACACCCCAGTACAGATTCATTCGCCTGCACACCTTCACATCGGGTGATACGGCTATTAGCGGCGCTGCAGGACGTGCTGCACTCAAGGTCACTGCAGAGCGGCCTCCAGTGGTGATGCAGACAATCGCGCGTGCACGCAGATCGAAACACAGCTTGGCCGTGGCATCTGCGACCGCGTCACCATAAGGTAAAGGGCGTACTTCCTGGCTCGGGTGCTGGAGTTTGCCAAAACTATCCTCTTTCCACATCCATGCCTCGGTTTGTTTGGCGATGCGAGACATCATTTGTACCGCCTCAACAGGGTATGGTCCGGCTGCGGTTTCGGCAGATAGCATGACGGCATCGGCGGCGGCCGAGACGGCGCTGGAGACATCGGTGACTTCTGCTCGCGTGGGGCGCGCGTTCTCCAGCATCGATTCCAGCATCTGGGTGGCAATGATGACGGGTTTATTCATCTCCCGTGCCAGTTTGATCAGTTGTTGCTGGGCGACGGGCACATCTTCGGGCCTTAACTCCACACCCAGATCACCACGAGCCACCATAATTGCATCGGTGGCGGTGAGAATTTCAATGCCGTTCTTGAGCGCCTCGGGTTTTTCCAGTTTGGCGATGATATTTGTATTCTGTCCCTGTGACCGAATCACCTCCCGCAGGTCTTCAATATCCTGCGCACAGCGCACGAAAGACAGCGCCAGAAACTCTACACCAAGCTCCATTGCGAATAGCGCATCCGCCCGATCCTTGTCGGTCATTGACGGCGCAGAGACATTTACGCCAGGCAGGTTCATGCCCTTTTTATCTTTCAGTGTGCCGCCATAGACGATGATGCAGGTGATGTCTTCACCGGCTACCGATTCAACACGCAGTTCCAGTTTTCCATCATCCAGCAGGATTCTGTCACCTTTCACAACATCCTTCGCCAATGCTTTGTATTGCGAAGGTATCAGTCCGGGTTCACCCAGTACCTCACGGGTTGTGACGGTGACATGCTGGCCTTCTTCAAGCTCGATACTGCCATTCAAAAATTTACCCGTGCGAATTTTTGGACCACACAGATCGGCAAAGATCGCGATGGACAGATTCAGTTCTTCAGCGGCCTTTCTGACTTTATGGTATGTCGTCCGGTGGGTCTCATGATCACCGTGTGACATGTTCATGCGGAAGACACTGGCACCCGCGTTGATCAGGGCACGGATGGTGCTGTCATCAGAAGAGGATGGCCCCAGCGTAGCAATGATCTTGGTACGACGCGTCAGTAACTGTGGCATATCGGTTATGATCGACATTACTTACTCCTTTCATAAAGACCGAAGCGGTTCGGCCTGGCGGACAAGCCTGTATATATAGGGTGACAGGGATATGATCTATGCACCAGTTTAGTTTGCTTACCCGCCGTCGCTTCGCGCCATTGTTCATTACCCAGTTTCTGGGTGCCCTGAACGACAATGTTTTCAAAAATGCACTGGTGATTTTTATTGCTTTCAGCGTTGCTGAAGTCACCGGCACCGACAGCAGTGTTCTGGTGATTATGGCAGCAGGGCTGTTTATTTTGCCATTTTTTTTATTTTCAGCGACAGCGGGGCAACTGGCCGATAAATATGACAAGGGCATGTTGATCGGACGGATCAAGCTCGCCGAGATCGTAATTATGGCGCTCGGTGCAATCGGTTTTTATCTACAGAGTGTGGTCGTATTAATGGCCGTACTGTTTATTATGGGGGCCCAGTCGACATTTTTTGGACCACTTAAATACGGGATTTTACCCCAGCACCTGAAGGACGAAGAACTCATTGGTGGCAATGGCATGCTGCAAATGGGGACCTATGTGGCGATTCTGCTGGGCACCATTCTGGGTGGTGTGGTGGTCAGTATAAAACCGGGTGGACCGATGTTTGTCTCGGTCCTCGCCATCGGTATGGCCGTCATCGGCTGGCTGGCATCACGCTGGATACCTCCAGCGCCCGCAGCAGAGCCTGGACTCAGAATAGAATTAAATCTGTATCGACTTATGTGGCGCATCATCGGTTTTGCGCGCGAGACACTGGTGGTGTTCCGCGCGATTATTCTGATCTCCTGGTTCTGGTTTGTGGGTGCGACCTTTCTGTCCCTGATTCCTTCCTATGCACAACAGGTTCTGGGCGGCAATGAACAGGTTGTGACCCTGCTACTGTTCGCTTTTTCGCTGGGGGTTGGTATTGGCTCCCTGTTGTGTGAAAAACTGACGAAGGGCGGTATTGTTATCTGGCTGGCGCCGATTGGTGCGCTGGGTATTAGTGTATTTTCGGCAGATTTATTTCTGGCCAGCGGGGTTCAGTTTAGCGGTGTCGATTCAGCTCTACTCTCTGCTGTTGAGTTTCTGCAGTTCCGGGCGAGCTGGCGCGTACTACTCGACTTTGTACTGATCGGTGGTTTTGGTGGGTTGTTTATCGTGCCTCTCTATGCACTGGTGCAACAGCGAAGTAACCCCCAGCATCGGGCCCGGATAATTGCAGCGAATAATATTCTCAATGCCCTTTTTATGGTGGTGTCGGCGTTACTGACCATCGGTCTGTTTGCTCTGGACTGGACGATTCCGCAGGTGTTTCTGCTGGTTGCGGGTTTGAATATTGTTATGGTCACGCTGGTTCTGTTGGGAACGCACGGGTTTTATCGACATCTAATCAATTCACCGTAATTGAGCCATAATTATCCATTCATGCTGAAACTCTGTTACATACTTTTTTTTCTGCTTTGTTGGCCTTCATCGCTGTTGGCAGCAGAGTCCGACACGATTAATCCCGACTACAAACACTGGTTGGCGACCATGAAGGTGAACCCTCGCGGTCCCTTTAGCCAGGTGGTCTGGTTCTGTAAAGACGGCCAGATACTGCCGCCAACGCCCTACGCCTGTGAGGCGTTTGGTGGTGGTAGCCAACACGGTCAGTGGTCAAAGCAAACCGAGATTCTGCGGCAGCAGGGGTATCTGATTGCGAATGTTCTGGCCGATCTGCCAGAGAGTTATCTGCAACAAACGGTAGAGCAGGCCGATGCACTTAATCAGATCCTTCTGGAGCAATATCTGATCAATGTGGATGATGGCTGGATCATGCGTCGTGCACGTTTTTACCGCGGTGCGTTTCAGGCCGAGGCCGAGGCCAATGGTGCGCGTCGACTACTCACCACGCTGCTGTCCGATCGGGACTGGTATACGCGGGGCTTTGCCAGCCTGCGGATTGCCACACAGCTTCTTCCGCACGGGGCGGACACGCCATCGGTGCGCGAGGTAAGACAGATGTCATCGGATCTGGCCGGACGAGATCCAGGCTTTATCGCCTTACGAAACAAGATCCACATTCGTCCCGCTGCGGAGGATGCCGAGGAGGTGTTGAATTATCTGGACAAGGTCAGGGATGAAGAGCTGCGTCTGGGTTATCTGCAACTTTCTGCCCTCATCACCGAGGTCTACCAGAGTCATGATCTGACGGATGCACTGACGCATTTCGCCGGACGTATTCAGGTGCCTTCTGCGCTGGCGAATCGCCTGCGTTCTGCGGCTATCGATCTGCGTAGTACTGACCCGGCCAGGCGCTTCCAGACGACGGCGCTGTTAATGCAGGAGTTGCGTGATGGCCTGCCAAAGATTGCTGATGGTATATACCGCCTGCGCGCACTGGATCTGAGTTTCCTGCTGGAGCGCGAACACTACGTGGCCGCCAGTCGCCTGCGTGCCCAACTATCCGGTATGAATCGCAGCCAGATTATTCGACTCATGAGGTCTGCAAGCTATGCGATTTATGGCAGTGGTTTGATCACACCTCGCCTGCTTATCCAGATCGATGCAGCGCTTGAGCAACTGGATCAGCCCGAGATCAGTCTGGCGCGCTATAAGAACACCCTGGAGTTGCTCTCCAGAATGCCTGACTGGGGACATCAACATCTGCGTCTGCATTTTGATGCTTCGATCCAGAAACTGTCTGAAATCGAACCTGCGGTGAATCTGTTTATTCAGGATCAACTACGCGGCAGCCCGCTCTTTTTCTATGTGGAATTACTGCAACTGGCGGTGCGTGATGCGAATCACCTGCTGGGTGTAAAGAGTCAGCTTTTTGATCGCCCGAATATCGCAGGATTGAGAGGACTCAACCCCGGTCTGGCGCGAGGTATGCTGGTTGATGGTGATGCAGACAGGCAACCGGGTCGTGATGCCATTGTTCTGGTATCGGAAACGGTTGCCGATTTACCGCCGGTCGCAGGCATCATTACTGCCGGTTCCGGCAACCCACTGTCACATGTGCAACTACTCGCACGCAGCATGGGGATCCCCAATGTGGTGATTGATGCCGACTTATTACCGATCCTGAAACAACATATCGGTCAACAGGTACAACTCGCCGTCAGTCCTGCCGGATCGGTTGAGTTGCGTGACTGGCAGAATGACAACAAATCGGAAGACCCTGTGGTGTCTCGTGAGACGGGATTGATCAGCGCGGATCTGGATAAACTGGATCTGACTCGCCGTGAGCTGATCCCGCTAAGCCAACTCCGCGCCACTGATTCCGGCGTGATGGTAGGGCCCAAGGCGGCCAAACTGGGAGAACTCCATCATCACTTTCCAGACACCGTAGAAGACGGTCTGGCGATACCGTTCGGGGTGTTTCGTGAATTACTGGAGCAACGTATGCCGGGTACGGAGCACTCGGTATTCGCCTGGATGGAACAGCAGTACGCCAATCTGCACGCCCTTGAGGAAGGTAGTGAGAAACGCGAATCCGCTACCCATGCTTTTCGACTGCGACTGCAGGACTGGATAGAACAGGCCGATCCCGGTTCGAAATTTGCGCACCAACTTTCCGAGGCAGCGGCACAGGTGTTTGGCCCGGATGGCAGCTATGGGGTGTTCGTACGTAGCGATACCAACGTTGAAGATTTACCAAACTTTACCGGTGCCGGTTTGAATCTGACGGTGCCGCATGTGGTGGGTATGCAAAACATTCGTCAGGCCATCTCAAGGGTATGGGCCTCGCCGTTTAGTGAGCGTGCATTCCGTTGGCGTCAGTCCCAGATGTCCGAACCACAGCATGTCTATCCCGCGGTGCTGTTATTACGCAGTGTGCCGGCAGAGAAATCCGGGGTGATGGCGACGACTGATCTGGTGGCACAGGAACCGGGCTGGCTATCGATTGTGACGAATGAAGGTGTCGGTGGTGCAGTTGACGGTCAGTCTGCAGAATCCCTGCGGGTCAATGCGAAGACGCGTGAAATACAGGTGCTGGCGGAGGCGACTGCTGCGCAACGACGGGTATTATTGCCCGAAGGCGGGATCAGAAAACTGCCGGTAAGGGATCGGGGTCAGGTGCTGGAGCCGGATGAGATCAAGCAGTTAATTGAATTCGCGCAATCCATCCCGCAGCGTTTCCCCGCGTTTGTGGACGCCGAGGGTCTAGCCGTTGCAGCAGATGTGGAGTTCGGTTTCCTGCAGGGCAGACTCAAACTGTTCCAGATTCGACCTCTGGTTGAAAGTCGTGCAACAGCGGGTAATCTCTATCTACAATCACTCGATGCCGACTTGAAAAATACGCGTTCACAGATAATCAGCATGGAACAGTTGCCGCATGTACAACCCTGAATACAGAATTTATATGTTTATCCTGCTGCTGGGCTTACTCATCAGTGCGGGTGTTATTGCCTATCCTCTGGATGGGCTGGAACATTCCGGAATTCGTCGCCTGCAAACGGCACAGCAGGTTCAGGCCGGTGAACGTCAGGGGACACGTCTACCAGAGGGTGCCCTGCATTCGATGCAGCAGATTCATCCACGTCTGTTACAGCAGCCGGATCTGCAACTGCCAGCGCAGGACAGCAGATTGAATGAACAGCTACTGGACTTACTGGATGACAAACAGGACGACTACAGTCTTGCCGTTCTGGATCTGAGTGATCCACTGCGTCCTGTCTTTGCAGAACACCGGGGTTCGGTGTTGCGAAACCCCGGTAGTGTAGGAAAGTTGCTGGTCGCCACAGCCCTGTTTCAGGCCCTGGCCGATACCTACCCCGATGACATAGAACGACGTCTGGGTGTGTTACGCGAGACGATGATCAGGGCCGACGGGTTTATCCAGCGCGACCATCATAAGGTTCAGATCAGAGATCCGGATACAGGTCTGCGAGAGTATCGCGCCCTGCGGGAAGGTGATCAGGGTAGCCTATGGGAATATCTGGACTGGATGCTGTCCGCCAGTTCAAATGCAGCGGCTAGTATGGTGATGCAACAGGCCATGTTACTGATTGAATTTGGACGGGATTACCCGCCTGACGAGGCACAGAAGACAGCCTTCTTCGAACAGAAGGGGCGGTCGAAACTGGGCGAAATATTTCAGCAGGCTGTGATTGCGCCGATTCGTCGAAACGGTCTGGATCCTGGACAGCTTCGGCAGGGTAGTTTTTTCACCCGCGCGGGCAACAAAGCCGTACCGGTTACAACCAGCCATGCCAGTACCCACAGTCTGATGCAGTTTCTGCTGGCGCTGGAAAAGGGGGCCATTGTTGACGCTTTTTCCAGCCGCGAGATCAAACGGCTAATGTATATGACTGAAAAACGAATTCGCTATGCCTCTTCACCGGCGCTCAGGCAGGCGGCGGTCTATTTCAAGTCGGGATCCCTGTATCAATGCAAACCGGAAACCGATTTCAAATGTTACAAGTATCACGGCAATGTAAAAAACTACATGAACTCGGTTGCCATCGTCGAAGATGAT
>JBFIID010000109.1:0-8051 GCA_041601415.1 Gammaproteobacteria bacterium | reverse complement strand
TCAGGTTGATGACTTCGATCAAATGACGAATATCAGCAAGGTCCTGCGCGAAAAGCTCAGGACCTGTGCTCATATGCGTCTACCGGAAATCGAAAGCGAGCAACGTTCCAGCGATGGCACCATCAAATGGCTGATCCGACTGGCCGGTGGTAATGCCGTTGAAACCGTCTTCATTCCGGAAGATGACCGCGGCACGCTGTGTGTGTCCTCACAGGTCGGCTGCCCGCTGGACTGCAGTTTCTGCTCTACCGCCCAACAGGGCTTCAATCGTAACCTGGCCGTCAGTGAGATCATCGGTCAGGTACAGCTTGCCGCCCAACGGCTTGAGCATGACCCGAAGAAAAACCGTCGCCTGACCAATGTGGTGATGATGGGTATGGGCGAACCGCTACTGAACTTCGATAATGTCGTGGCGGCGATGAACCTGATGCTCGACGACCATGCCTATGGCCTGTCGCGTCGCCGTGTCACCCTCAGTACCTCGGGCCTGGTACCGAAGATTGATCAGCTGCGTGAAGTGAATCCCGTCAGTCTCGCCATCTCTTTGCACGCCAGTAATAATGAAATGCGCAATGTACTGGTGCCGATCAATAAGACCTATCCCATTGCTGAACTACTGGATGCCTGCAGACGCTACGCAGAAGTCCAGCCGCATGGTCACATCACCTTTGAATACGTGATGTTGAGCGGCATCAACGACAGCGTTGAACAGGCCGAACAGCTGGTCGAGCTTCTGTCAGACATTCCATCCAAAATTAATCTGATCCCGTTTAACCCGTTTCCCGGATCTGACTACAAACGCTCCAGCAACAATGCCATCAATCGCTTTCGTGATGTACTCATGCAGGCCGGGCTGGTGACCGTTACACGCAGACCACGCGGCGACGACATTGATGCCGCCTGTGGACAACTGGTCGGTAAGGTCGAAGCGAAGGGATTGCACCATCGCAAACGCAAGGAATCACAATCAGTCGAGGTCAGAGCATGAAAGGTTTCAGATACATCTCCCTGATCCTGTTATTAATCGCCAACAGCGCCTGCCAGCAACAGACCACCCAGCCTGACGTAAACACACCGGCTCATGTACCCGACAAGACCGCCGAAGTGAATATGCGTCTTGGCATCGAGCATATCCGTGAAGGCAATAATGAGATCGCGCTGAAGAAACTCAAGCGGGCACTGCAGATAGATCCTTACTATCCCGAAGCACATTCGGTACTTGGTCTGCTGTTTCAACGTCTGGGTGAAAACAAACTGGCTGAAGATCACCTGAAAAAAGCCGTTGAGCTACGCCCCGATCTCTCCAGTGCCCTAAATAACTATGGTCAATTCCTCTGTAGCCAGGGACGCGCCGAAGAGGGTGCCGCGATGTTTCTTCGTGCGGTAGAAAACCCGCTCAACGCATCACCCGAACTGGCATTTACCAATGCGGGCCTGTGTGCGTTCGGGAATGGCGACATGGAAACCGCCGAAACCCAGTTCCGCAATGCCCTGCAGAGAAACCCCCGCGTCGTACAGGCGCTATTGCCGATGGCTGAAATTTCCTATCAACAGGAAAATTATCTCTCCGCGCGCGGGTATTTACAGCGCTACCTGAGTTACGCCAAACATACGCCACAAAGCCTCTGGTTAGGCATTAGAATCGAAAGAGAACTGGGCGACAGAGACGCGCTGTCCAGTTATGAGTTATTGTTACGCGCGAATTATCCCGACTCAAACGAAGTTATGCTACTCAACGAGTAAACAGTGCCTAAAACATCACAACGAGAAAAAAACGAAGAAGTAGACGTCCTTAAACCCGGCAGACAACTGCGTGAAGCTCGCGAGGCAATGCGGCTAACACAACAGGAAGTCGCAGCGCAGATGAAGTTAAACCTGCGGGTAATCACGTCGATTGATAACGATCAGTTCGATAAGTTACCACCCTCGGGTTATGTGCGCGGTTATCTGCGTTCCTATGCCCTGCTGGTTAAGCTTGATCCGCAGAAAGTGATTGAAAACTATAACCGTATGGCCGTCGATTCACCGGCTTTACAACCCTATGCAAGCCAACCCGCACAACAGGCTCACAGCGGTGATCTGCTGGTCAGGGTCGCCACCTGGGCGATCGTGCTGGTACTGGTTGGCTTACTGGTGATGTGGTGGCAGAGTCATAAGGAAGATACCCAGAATGCGCTGGGCACGCTGGAAAATATGCTGCAGGGTCAGACCGTCGAAGCCCCGCCAGAACCTGCGGCTGAACCTGTACCTGAAGCCGGCCAGCCTGCGGCCGGGGCAGAATACAATTACCCGATCATTGTTCACAGCGAACCCGAGGTCACCGCCGCACGTGAGCTGGAAGACTCCATTCCGGCACTGACCGAAGGCACAGAAGCTGCACTTCCTGAAGAGACGCCGCAGATCGCCAGCGAAGAGCCCGTCGCCGAAACCGTCGCCGCTGAAATCGAACCAGCCCCTGAAGCAAGCACCGAAGCGGGCATCAGCGAAACTACACCGCCGACTGTGGTCAGCGACACCGCAAGGCTCTATGTGCGCTCGCCGAATGAGTCCTGGATCGAAATTCTCGACAGTACCGGCAAGAAGCTGTTCTTCAACCTGGCCGCCCCGAACCGCGAATTGGATCTCGAAGGCATCCCGCCGTTCAAAATACTGATCGGCAACTCCAGTGGGGTGGTGGTTAAATACAATCAGGTCGACCAGGACATCAGCGCATTCTCGAATGAAGGCGTTAGCCGCTTCAGTATTAATCAGAATGGCCCATACAGACCGGTGGTCACCCCACCACAACCCTCCGAGTAAACAACCCACAAGGTAGAAATTCAGTTGTCTGACAATATCCAGGCCATCCGTGGCATGAACGACATCCTGCCCGCCCAGACACCGCGCTGGCAGCAACTGGAAAGCAGTATGCGCGAGGTTCTACAGGCCTACTGCTATGACGAAATTCGCATGCCCATTGTGGAAAGTACCCGGCTCTTCAAACGCTCCATCGGCGAGGCCACAGATATCGTCGAGAAAGAGATGTATACCTTCACCGATCGTAATCAGGACAGCCTGAGTTTGCGCCCGGAAGGCACTGCCAGTTGTGTGCGTGCCGCGCTACAGAATGGGCTGCTACATAATCAGGTCCAACGCCTCTGGTACATGGGGCCGATGTTCCGGCACGAGCGTCCACAGAAAGGCCGCTACCGCCAGTTCCATCAGATCGGCGTTGAGGCCTTCGGCATGCAGGGCCCGGATATCGATGCCGAGATGATTCTAATGACAGCTCGCCTGTGGCAGAAACTGGGGCTAACGGATCTGCGTCTGGAGATAAATTCTCTGGGTTCCGCCGAGGCCCGTGGTGTTTATCGCGACAAACTGGTGGAGTATTTCTCTGCCCATCAGGATCAACTGGATGAAGACAGCCAACGCCGCCTGACGCGAAACCCGCTGCGAATTCTGGACAGCAAAAATCCCGACATGCAGGCCGTAATCAGTCAGGCACCTGAATTTGCAGAGTATCTGGATCAGGAATCAGCCGATCACTTTGCCCAGCTACTGGGCCTTCTCGACACCGCGGGCATCGATTATACGGTCAACCCACGGCTGGTTCGCGGGCTGGATTACTACTGCAAAACGGTATTTGAATGGATCACCGACAGTCTGGGGGCCCAGGGCACGGTCTGTGCGGGTGGCCGCTATGACGGCATGGTGGAACATTTCGGTGGCAAACCAACCCCGGCAGTCGGCTTTGCAATGGGGCTGGAACGCCTGATTGCGATGCTGGAAGAAGCCGATATCGCATTACCAGACTCCGCGCCAGACGTGTATCTCATGTGCATGCAGGCGCAGGATATGAATACCGCCATGCAAATCGCAGAAAACCTGCGAAATGACATTCCCGGTCTGCGAGTGTTGCAGCATTGTGGCGCGGGCAGTTTCAAAAGCCAGATTAAAAAGGCCGATAAATCCGGCGCAACGCTGGCGCTGTTACTGGGCGAAACAGAACGTCAAAACAACAGCATCAGCATCAAACACCTGCGCGAACAGCAGGATCAAATCGAGATCCCGCAGACCGATCTGAGCAGTTACCTGAAAAAAGCCCTGCAAAAAGCCTGATCCGGCTCATTTTGCCCGACGATAAGGCCGTATCTGTTGTTAAATTCGTTTAATTACGCGCTATAATTGCGCGCTTTGCTTTTATCGGGTGGTTGGTCTGCCCAACAAGATCATTCAGGAGTACAGAAGTGGACGTTTACGCATCCGAAGAAGAACAAGTAGAAGCCCTCAAGAAATGGTGGAAAGACAACGGTAACGGTGTCGTTATCGGACTGTTGTTGGGTCTTGCCGGATTGTTCGGCTGGAATACCTGGCAGGCCAACACTAAGGCCAAACAGGAAGAGGCATCGCTCGGTTATCAGCAGCTACTGGTACACGTGGCCAAGAAAGAGGCCAAAGACGCGCGTTATATCGGTAATAACCTGATCACAAACTACAGTGATTCCCCCTATGCCAGCCTTTCTGCGTTGTCACTGGCCAAGCTGGAAGTTGAAGATGGTCAGACCGCTGAGGCGCGCAAACATCTGCAGTGGGTAATCGCCAATAGCAAACTGCCGGCCCTGAAAGAAACCGCACAGGTACGTATCGCTGCCGTGAGTCTGTCTGAGGGTAATGCCGATGCAGCACTGAATGAACTGACGGCCGTCTCTCACTGCAAACAGATGGTCACCTGCATGGAATTAAAGGGCGACATCCTGCTCGCGCAGGGCAAGCATAATGACGCCCGCAGCACCTATCTGCAGGCCATCAGCCTGGCCGAAGCAGACAAGTCTGAACTGTCTGTTATCCAGCTCAAGCTGGACGACCTCGGCTCATCGCAGTAGTTCTTCACTAATAGAATAGATAGCTAATCAGCATGCCTTATACCCGTATTCTGCCGCATCTCCTTTCAACCACGCTGGTGTTGGGTCTGCTGGCCGGTTGTGGCTCCATTAAGGAAAGCGTCACCGGTTTCATGTCTGATAGCGAAGACAGCACGGTCAAGCCCAACGAACTGGTACAGCTGGAGAACACCCTGCAGGTGGATGAACTCTGGTCAGTGAATATCGGTGGCGGTACTGACAAACAATTCTACAAGCTCCATCCGGTGGTCGACGAGCAGGGCATCTTCGCCGCCGATCGTTCGGGTGAAATCACCGCCGTCGATCGTGAAAGCGGTCGTAAACTCTGGAACATCAATCTCAAGCTGCCCATCTCCGGTGGTCCCGGTATTGGTGAAGGCCTGGCTATCGTCGGTACCAGCGATGGTGAGGTAATAGCTCTGGCAGCCCTGAATGGACAACGCCTCTGGAAGACTCGCGTCTCCAGTGAAGTTCTCTCTACCCCGGTGATCTCGTCAGGTGTCGCCGTGGTTCGCACCGGTGACGGCAAGGTGCATGGTCTTGATGCCAGTGATGGTAAACGTCTCTGGGTCTATGACCGCAGCGTCCCTGCCCTGTCCCTGCGTGGCACCAGTTCACCGGTCATCGCCGGCGAGAACGTGGTCGTCGGGTTCGACAACGGTCGTCTTGGCTCATTGGCTTTAACCACCGGCAAACCACAGTGGGAAGCACGCATAGTGATCCCCACCGGCCGCTCGGAACTGGATCGCATGGTCGATATCGACGCCGACCCGTTAATCCTGCGCAACACTATTTATGTCGCCACCTATCAGGGTCAGGTCAGCGCACTCGATCTGGATACCGGTCGCAACCTC
The DNA here is from genome assembly GCA_041601415.1 of Gammaproteobacteria bacterium. Classification (GTDB taxonomy): domain Bacteria; phylum Pseudomonadota; class Gammaproteobacteria; order JBFIID01; family JBFIID01; genus JBFIID01. The sequence continues at coordinate 2,314 of JBFIID010000109.1, read as the reverse complement.
TGGGCGCGTGATATCTCATCCTATGCCGGTCTGGCCGCCGATAATGAATACATCTATGTGACCGATGAACTAAGCCATGTCTGGGCCCTGAATCGACAGACCGGAAATTCTGTCTGGAAGCAGGAAGCCATGTACGAAAGACAGCTATCGGCTCCCGCCGTGATCGGCAACTATGTGGTGGTCGGCGATTATGAAGGCTATCTACACTGGATGGACAAGGACAGTGGGGATTTTGTTGCCCGCACTCGCGCCGATGATAGCAAGATCATTGTGCCTCCCACCGTGGTGGACGATCTGGTTATCGTATACAGCTCTGGTGGAGTTCTCAGCGCGTTCCGTACGTACTAGGCCAATACCTCGATGAAACCCATCATCGCAATCGTTGGTCGCCCCAACGTCGGCAAATCGACCCTCTTTAATAAACTCACCCGCAGCCGGGATGCGTTGGTCGCGGATCAACCCGGCATGACCCGTGATCGCAAATACGGTGATGGCCGACTGGGAGACAAACCCTATATCGTCGTCGATACCGGCGGGCTGGATTTTGACGAAGGCAATATCTCTGAACTGATCACCGAACAGGCGCTGGTGGCTGCCGATGAGGCCGACACCATCATGATGCTGGTCGATGGCCGGCACGGTATCAGCACCGATGATGAAGTCATCGCGCGCCGACTACGCACACTAGGCAAACCCGTCTTACTGGTTGTGAACAAAACCGAAGGACTGGATCGCGATCTGGTCAGCGCGGAATTTCATTCCCTGGGCCTGGGACAACCCGTGTGTGTCTCCAGTGCCCACGGCGAAGGCCTGCATGATCTGGTCGATCTGCTGATGGAAGATTTTCCCGACGCGGTAGAAACGGAAGACATCAGAGGCATTATCGTCTCCGTACTGGGTCGCCCCAATGTCGGCAAATCGACCCTGGTGAATCGCATCACCGGCTCAGAACGCGTTCTCGCCTACGATCAGGCCGGCACCACGCGTGACAGTATCACTGTACCGTTTAGCCGCGATGGCAAAGACTACAAACTGATCGATACCGCCGGTATTCGACGCCGCGGCAAGGTGCATCAGGTAGAAGAAAAATTCTCCATCATCAAGGCCATCCAGGCAATTGAGTCCAGCAACGTCGTACTGCTGGTGCTGGATGCCAGTGAGGCGATTACGGATCAGGATGCCACCCTGCTGGGTATGATCATCGAAAGTGGCCGCGCCCTGCTCATCGCCGTCAACAAATGGGATGGACTGGACGAAGAACAACGCGACAAAGTACGCAAACAACTGGATCGCAAACTACGCTTTGCCGACTATGCCCGTATCCACTTTATCTCGGCCCTGCACGGCAGTGGCGTAGGCGAACTGTTCGGTTCCATCAACAAGGCGCATCGCTCGGCCTATGTTGATGTCAGTACCTCGCGCATGACACGCATCATTCAGGATGCGGTCACGGCACATCAACCGCCGATGGTACAGGGACGCCGCATCAAACTGCGTTATGCACACATCGGCGGGCATAATCCCCCACGTGTCATCGTGCACGGCAATCAAACCAACTCGCTGCCCGACTCCTACCTGCGCTATCTGGAAAAACAGGTACGCGAAGCACTCAAGCTCGAAGGCACGCCGGTAATCATTCAATGCAAGGAAGGCGATAACCCGTTTAAGGGAAGAAAAAAACCGGCTCCCGAAGGCAAGAGCGCCATGCGCAAGAAATTAGAAAAACGCCACAAACTTAAATAAGTCGGCGCATTACCCTGTCAGCGAAAACTGGCTAGAATTCAAACTCCAAATTCGACATCAAAGCAGCAAACCATGACCGACACCACGCCAGAGGCAAAGAACTTTATCCACAACCTCATCATTGAGGACACCAAAAGTGGTAAATACGATGGTCGCATCGTCACCCGTTTTCCGCCCGAGCCGAACGGCTACCTGCATATCGGACACGCCAAATCCATCTGCCTGAATTTCGGCATTGCTGAAAAATTTCCCGGTGCTGTCTGCCATATGCGATTCGACGACACCAACCCCGGTAAGGAAAAACCTGAATACATTGCCGCTATCAAGGAAGACGTAAAATGGCTTGGCTTTGACTGGGGAGAACGGCTTTACCACACCTCTGATTATTTCGAGTCCCTGTATGAATATGCGATCCGTCTGATCAACAAGGGGCTGGCCTACGTCGACGAACTCAGCGCAGAAGAAATACGCGAACACCGTGGCACCCTGACCGAACCCGGCATCGACAGCCCGTGGCGCAATCGCAGCATCGAAGAAAACCTCGACCTGTTCCAGCGCATGCGTGGCGGAG
>JBFIID010000108.1:0-8068 GCA_041601415.1 Gammaproteobacteria bacterium | reverse complement strand
TGCATCATCTGATCCATTTCTTCACGAACCAGAGACATCTCTGAGAGGAGCTTGTCACGGACCTTATTCAGATCCTTACCTGCGAAGGCGTGATTCAGATAATTAGCCGCCTGCTCCAGCTCCGAAGCGCTGTACTCGCGCGACGTCTGAATGATGCGGTTCTGTACCTCTCTGGAGTTAATCACCAGAATCGCCAGCACGCGATTATCACTCAAGGGCAAAAACTCGACCTGGCGCAGGGCCTTATGTTCGGTACGCGGCAACATCACGATACTGGCGAGACTGGTTATTTCTGACAGCATCGTCGATGCCTTCTCCATGACCTTTTTCGCATCATCGATGGGATCCAGATCACCCGAAATCTTACGAATCTCGCTGACCGACAGGGTTCTGACCTTGAGCATTGAATCAACGAACAGACGGTAGCCCTGTACCGTGGGGATGCGTCCCGCCGAGGTATGCGGCGAACAGATCAGCCCGGAGTCCTCCAGATCAGACATCACATTGCGGATCGTCGCAGGGCTCAGTTCCAGGCCGGCACTGCGGGCCAGAGTCCGTGAACCCACCGGCGATCCCTCTTCGATATAACGTTCCACCAGTACCTTGAACAGGTACTGCGCGCGTTCATTCAACTGAGGCTGTGATGGTTTCGATGACATTCTATGTGTGTCTGACTCGTTGTCACGTTGGGCGGAGAAATTTAGCACTCTACCCCTGAGAGTGCAAAAGCAACAGCCCCATCGATGATCTTTCGCGCCGATCGTCGGCTACGGAATTCGGGGCGACTACGCTTTTTTCTTCGCCAACGCTCAATCCAGACCGGATCGGGTGAAAAATGTACGTCGCTCTTTTTCAGGCCGAAAGGCCATGCTAATGTTCGCCGATGAAACAATCGACTACTCGCCACCCATTCCGCAATGTCGGCATTACTGCCAAAACCGGTGATAGCCGCATCAAGCATACCCTGGCGAATCTGGTACGTTGCCTTAAAAAACACGACCTGAGCATCCATCTGGATGACTATTGCTCCTCAATCCTGAGTGACCTTCCAGAGGCTCAGGGACTGGAAGCACTGGGACCAGTGTGTGATTTGCTGATCGCCATCGGTGGTGATGGCACCATGTTAAATGCCGCGCAGACAGCCTCTACTTATGGCGCTCCACTGCTTGGTATCAATCTGGGGCACATTGGTTTTCTTACTGATATCGTGCCTGAAGAAATGGAAGATCGTCTGGACGAAGTTTTCTCGGGTCATTACAGCGAGGAAAAACGTTTCCAATTAAGCTGCAGCGTAGAACGGGATGGTCACATTCTGGAGGAATACACCGCCTTTAACGACATCGTGATCCAGAAATGGAATATCGCTCGTCTGATTGAAATCAAGACCTCCATCGACGGCCAGTTTGTGCATAGCCAACGTTCAGACGGCATTATCATCGCCACACCAACCGGTTCAACGGCCTATTCGCTGTCTGGTGGTGGTCCGATTTTACATCCCTCATTACAGGCGATGGTGCTGGTACCTGTCTGCCCACACACACTGACCAACCGGCCGCTGGTCGTCGACTGCGATAGCAAGATCGAACTCAAAGTGGGCGGTAAATTTCCCGGCCATGCCCGTGTCAATTGCGATGGTGAACTGAAAATTGAACTGCACCCGGGCGATCGCATCATTGTGCAGAAAAATGAACAGCTAATCCGCCTGCTTCACCCAGCCGTGCATGACCACTATGCGGTACTGCGCTCAAAGATGAACTGGGGTTAGGAACAGGACGCCGCATATCGTGCTACTTCTGTCGCAGAAACTTCCGACACATGCTTAAACAAATCCACATTCGCGATTTCGCCATCCTGACTGAACTGGAACTGGATTTCGATTCAGGCCTGACCGTCTTTACCGGTGAAACCGGCGCTGGCAAATCCATCCTGATCGAGGCACTGGGCCTGGTGCTGGGCGTACGTGCTGATGCGAGTATGGTTCGTGACGGCGCCGAACGGGCGGATATCAGTGCCATCTTTGACGTCAGCCAGATCCCCGGGATCAGGGCATTGCTCGAGGAACAGGGCCTCGACAGCGGCGACGATGAAATTATTGCGCGTCGTCAGGTACGTGCGGATGGCGGCTCACGTGCATGGCTGAGCGGTAGCCCCGTTCCCGTGCAGGTACTGCGTGAGATAGGCGACCACCTGGTCGACATACATGGCCAACACGAACACCAATCTTTAATACGCCGTGATGTGCAGCGTGCCATCGTCGACCAGTACGGCAAACTGGACAGGCAACTTGAACAGGTGGCTCAGGCCTGTGAAACCTGCAAGGAGATCACCCAGTCCCTGTCGATCCTGGGTGAACCGGGTCAGGATCGCAGCGCGGAGGCAGAACTGCTGCGTTACCAGATCACAGAACTGGAACCTTCCATTCTCAGTCCTGAGGCCCTGCAAACGCTCGAGAATGATCATAAACGTCTATCCAATCTCAGGCAGATCATGGATCAAAGCCAGCAGGTACTTATGGACGTCTATGACCATGATAATGCCGCCGCCCTGCAGGTCAGCCAGGCACTTCGCCGCCTGCAGGAATTAGCACGTCTGGACGCAAACCTGCAGCCTGTGGTCGACATGCTGGAATCCGCCGACATCCAGTTGAGCGAGGCCGAGGTCGAGTTACGCCATTATCAGGATGCCCTGGATCTGGCACCGGAGAGCCTGGAGGCCCTGGAAGACCAGTTACAGACCCTGCATGACCTGGCGCGCAAGCATCGACTGGAGATCCGGCAATTACCGGAACACCTCGACATGCTGCAAACGCGTCTGGATGCTATTGAGAATAGCGAGCAACGCTTCCAGCAACTCCAGCAACAATTAAAAGAGTCCCTCAATCACTACACGGCTGCCAGTAATGAATTGCATCAGGCTCGTTGCGCCGTCGCCGATGAACTGTCCGGGAGGGTTACGGAGGCGATGCAGCAACTCGGCATGTCGGGTGGACGCTTTGCCATTGAAGTCGAACAACAGCCCGATGCCAGCCCAACACCGCAGGGCAATGACAGCGTCGAATTTATCGTCAGCGCCAATCAGGGCCAGGGCTTAAGGCCACTGAAAAAGGTCGCCTCGGGGGGTGAGCTATCCCGCATCAGTCTGGCTATTCAGGTCATTGCCTCGGGTGATAAGGGTGTACCAACGCTGGTCTTTGATGAGGTCGATACGGGTATTGGCGGTGGTGTCGCCGAGATCGTCGGACAGAAATTGCGCGAACTGGGCAGCAGCCGACAGGTGATGTGTGTCACCCATCTGCCACAGGTCGCCTCACAGGGACAACAGCATTTGCAGGTGAAGAAGAATCAGCAGGACAACACGACCCATACCGCCATCGAATCGCTACAGGGCGAGATCCGGGTCGAAGAAATCGCCCGCATGCTGGGCGGGGTGAAGCTCACTGAACAGACCCTCGCGCATGCCAGAGAAATGCTTCAGAGTCAGAACTGAAGTCCTTGGCGAAACCGCTTTTTACTCGTCGTCTCTGGGTACTACGTACAAAATCAGGCTATGTTCCTTGATCTTGTAACCGTGTGATTCAGCAATCTCGCGCTGACGCCGTTCGATTTCCTCATCACAGAATTCAATCACCTTGCCCGTCTTCATACACACCATGTGATCATGATGAGCGCCCTTGTCCAGTTCAAACACCGAATGGTTTTCATCAAAATTATGACGAATCACCAGCCCCGCCGCCTCAAATTGCGTCAGAACCCGGTAGATGGTCGCGAGTCCAACATCCTCACCGGCGCTGAGCAACTGTTTGTAGACATCCTCGGCACTCAGATGGTGATGCTCGCTGTTTTCCAGAATTTCGAGAATTCGTATACGCGGCAGGGTTGCCTTAAGTCCGGCGTTTTTCAGATCTTGTGTTTCCACGTTAGCCCCTTTTTAACCCACCACTGGTGGGGTTTTATCTTATTATTTTCAGGCCGCCAGTATAACCAACCGATGCAAAACTGGGTAATCCTCAGCATTCATATTGATATTTTCCGCTGAGACTCTCGAAAATCGACAACAGATGATAGACTTGCCGCTATTTTTTGACGACCACAGGCACTACCCGAATGCGTAATATCCAGATCCTGGCAGCCCTGCTTATCCTGACCGGCTGTTCAGGCGATAATTTGAAATCCATCACAGACCGTATCCCGGATCCTGCCGACCTGCCTCTGGTCTATAAGGTCGATGTGCAACAGGGAAATGTTGTTAGTCAGGATATGCTGACCCAGCTAAAACCGGGCATGGACAAGACCAAGGTCCGCTTTATTATGGGTAGCCCATTAATTGTGGATGTCTTCCATAAGGATCGCTGGGACTATTTCTACAGCTTTTCCAAACGTGGTGGTAAACGTATTCAACGCCGCATCACCATCTATTTCAAGGATGAACTACTCTCTCATGTGGAAGGCGATGTACGCGCCGGAACCGGCCTGGCCGAGGTACCCAGAAACCGAGACACCTCGATTGTGGTACCTGGCGAACACGAAGAATCCATGTTTGACAAGGTTAGGAATTCCGTCGGTCTGGGTGACGACACTACATCGGAGTCAGGCAAAAAGGTTGCTGAAGAAAGCATCAATGTACCTGCCGACAGCAGTGAAGAGGACAAAGGTCTGTTCGATAGCCTGATGGAGAAAATGGGTGTCGGTGACAACGAGGACGAGAAGGAATACGACAGCGGCGAAATCATCTACAAGGACCCCACTAACCCTGACCCTGCTAAATAATCAACGCGCAACTCTGCCCGGTGATGCCCGACAGGTCTGAAACAAGACACGGCTGAATCATTCAGCGCGCGGCGAGGTTACCATGTGCCAGTAACGGAACCTGCCAGTAATGCAGATCTGCGCCTCTGAAATCCTCCCATAGACTTTCCAGCAGAGTCTTCACGCTCGCCTCTGGCAGACCTATTTTGAACAGAATCTTACGCTGACGACCGGCGACCTGTTCCAGGCTTGTCATGGCATGTATGGATGAACCATGACCATTGACCGGATAGCTGCTGAATCCACCGACCTCCTGCCTCTGCATCAACCAGTCCACTATCGTGTCCTCAATCTCAGGGGCCACGACCAGAGATAACAGGCTTTGTGCTTGCTCTGACATATCATCCTCCTCCTTGCGCACGCGGCATCACCGAAGCGAAGGCATAACGTTGATAAAAAATGGGTAACAGAAACAAAGTCAGGGTGGTGCAGGATACAAGACCGCCAATCACCACAATTGCCAGGGGGCGCTGAATTTCAGACCCCGGCCCAGTGGCAAACAGCAGGGGCACCAGGCCAAAGGCGGCGATATTCGCGGTCATCAGTACCGGACGTAACCGACGTTTCGCCCCCTCCACGACCACCTCGCTCATATTCCGCCCCAATGCATAAAGCTGGTTGAAGTAACTTAGCATCACCACACCATTTAGCACCGCTATGCCGAGCAGGGCGATAAACCCAACAGACGCCGGGACAGAGAGATACTCACCGGTGATCCACAAACTGACGATGCCGCCAATCATGGCGAAAGGAATATTGCTGAGTACCAGCAATGCCTGGCGAACTGAACCGAAGGTGGAAAATAAAATCAGGAAGATCAGCCCCAGAGCGACGGGCACGACGATACTCAGGCGTTGCGCGGCACGTTGTTGATTTTCAAACTGACCACCCCATTGCAAGTAGTAACCACCCGGCAGGCTAACCTGTTCAGCCACCACGGCCCTGGCCTGTTCCACGAAACCCACCAGATCCCTGCCGGTCACATTTGCAATCACGACGGCCATACGTTGGCCCTGTTCGCGGCTCACCGAGACGGGTCCTTCGGTACGCTCCATTTTCACCAGATCGACCAGTGGCACACGTGATCCGTCCTCAAGGGTAATATCCAGTGAGGCAAAGGTGGAAGGTGACTCACGCAACTGATCGCCACCGCGTAACACAACCGGGATTCTGCGACTGCCCTGATAAACGGTACCCAGCTTCAGTCCCTCGACCTGCGCACGTAGGTGATCCTCCAGCTCGTCTACCGACAAACCTCGACGCCCGGCAGCAAGTCGATCCACCACCAGCCGATAATACTGTGCTCCTGCGTTGTGCGGTGTATAGACGTCCTCGGCACCCGGTATCGCACTTATGGCGTTGACGATGGCATCGGCTGTGCTATTCAGACTGGCCTGATCGTCACCAAAGATCTTGATCGCCAGGTCTCCTCGCACCCCGGTCAGCATCTCGGACACACGCATCTCGATGGGCTGGGTAAAGGCATAATCAACACCCGAGAAATCCTTCAGTACCTCACGAATGGAGGCCATCAGCGCATCCTTGTTCGCCACCGTCCAGTCTTCTCTGGGCCTCAGCACCAGAAAGCTGTCGGTCTGATTCAGACCCATGGGGTCCAGTCCCAGTTCATCTGACCCGGTGCGTGCGATGACACCTTCCACTTCCGGGATCCGGTTAATCAACGCTTGCTGAAACCGGCCATCAATCTCCAGTGATTGCTCAAGCGTAATAGACGGCAGTTTCTCCAGTTGTACTATCATGTCACCCTCGTCCATGGTTGGCATAAAGGTCTTGCCCACCTGGGTATAGACCCAACCGGCACCGAGCAACAGAATTACGGCAAACACAACCACCACCCGGCTGTTACGCAAGGCCCAGTCCAAGGCGGGCATATAGAGTTTCAGCAACAACCGCACCAGGGGCGGATTGCCATGCGAGACCTTGCCCAGTAAAAATGAGGCGAGCACGGGAATGATAGTCAGAGAGAGCAGTAGTGAGGCCGACAAGGCAAACACAATCGTCAGCGCCACCGGCCCGAACAACTTGCCTTCCAGTCCCTGCAGGGTCAGCAGGGGCAAAAAGACGATAACGATAATGAGGATACCGGAAGTCACGGGCACCGAGACCTCACGTACCGCGCGGTAAAAAATGTGTAGCCGTGGCAGGCGCGAATCTTTTTCGTGCTGGGCAAGATGGGTAACGATATTTTCCACCACCACCACGGCGGCATCCACCAGCATACCAATGGCAATCGACAGCCCTCCCAGTGACATCAGGTTGGCAGACATACCGAACTGGTGCATAAAAATGAATGTCATCAGAGCCGCCAGTGGCAGCACCAGAGCCACCGTGAGTGCTGCCCTCAAATCCCCCAGAAATAACACCAGCAGGACAAGTACCAGCACGGTTGCCTCGGCCAGGGCGCGAGTCACCGTTCCTACTGCACGGTCCACCAGACGGCCACGGTCATAGAACACCTCAATGCTGACCCCCTCAGGCAAGCCCGGACGCAGTTCCTCCAGTTTTGACTTCACGCCACTCACAATATCTCTGGCGTTGGCACCACGCAGTCCGAGTACCAGTCCCTCGACAGCCTCGCCCTCGCCATTGCGGGTGACCGCACCATAGCGACTTAATGATCCGACGCGCACCTCTGCCACATCGCGAACCCGCACCGGCTGTGTCTCATCCGCCAGCACCACGATCGACTCCAGATCCTGAAGTGACTGGATACTGCCCTCGGTTCTGACCAGCAGAACCTCTTCGCCATCATTCAGACGACCTGCACCGTCATTACGGTTGTTGTTTTCTATCGCACGGCGCAGGCGTTCCAGACTGATACCCCGCGCGGTCAGACGGGCGTTGTCAGGTCGTACTTCAAAGGTGCGGGTATGCCCCCCGAGGGAATTGACATCGGCTACCCCCGGAACCGTTCTTAATGCCGGCCGAATCACCCAGTCCAGTAGATCCCGCCGTTCGGTCAGAGAGAGTGTTCCGCCGTCGATGGTGAACATAATCATTTCACCCAGCGGGGTCGTCATGGGGGCGATACCACCCGAGATATCGGTGGGCAGATCAGCCCATATCGCATTCAGGCGCTCTGCCACCTGTTGCCTGGCCCAGTAGATGTCCGTGCCCTCGTTGAAGTCAATGGTAATGTCCGTCAGGGCATACTTGGCAACGGAACGCAGCATGGTCATCTGGGGGATCCCCAGCATCTCGACTTCAACCGGCGCAGTAATGCGAGCCTCGACCTCCCCGGG
>JBFIID010000107.1:0-8079 GCA_041601415.1 Gammaproteobacteria bacterium | reverse complement strand
CTGGGTACCAGCAAACTCCAGCGGGCCGATGTGGGCCAGGATCTTGAGATCATTGCCATCACCGACATGATTTGTATTGAAATTGCTGACGCCCAGCAGATCGCCGACAGTGAAGACACCATCACCGGTGTCCTGCAACAAAACCATGTTTTTAAACTGTGGGGCGGTTGCTGTAATCGTCAGGGCATCACCCGCATTAGCCGCGAACACCAACCAGTCGTCATCGGTGCCTGAGCTCAAACTACCGCTGGCCGTACCGCCACCGCTGGCAAAGACGAAATCAATCTCATCGATCGATCCGAAGGTTGACAGGTGCGATGCCTCTGCATGACCAATGCTCAGCGCCATGACCGTCAGCGTTGATAACAAACTTTTTGATAACTTCATTAAGATGATTACTCCTTGTTTCCAAAGTACTGGTGTAAAAACACCGTTTACATGAACTTGCTCGAGCGGTAGAGCCTGCGGGAAAGCAGTGTCCCTCTGTCTAGACCATGAGAAAAATTCTGTTAATAACTAAATGCAATAATTGAACCAATAATTATTACTGACTGTTATTTATGAGATTATCCGAACATATACGGTAACCAGATGATTCATCGATGTTTCCTGTAAATTTTCTTGACAGGTTTAGTAGGTATTCAGCGACTAAACACTCACATGCGCCGCCAGATTAGCGGCCAAAACAGGGTGATGCATATTAATATCAATAAGTTATATGCAGTCTTCTGGTTATTGTCTGTTAGTAAAATATATTGACAACTCTCTCTCTCTTAAACCTGCAGAATAAACGGCCAGTTCTGACTACAATCGACCTATGCGCGAGGAAACACTGCTGCCATCAACCCTGCCCAAAGCCTGCCTGTTAGTGATGATATTGCGACTGTGTGCCAGCGACGTGATGGCTATCGAACTGGCAGGTCAGCTCCTTACTCGTGACCACCCTGATGAGGCGCAAATACTGGCAACCGTGAGCCAGCCCTTCAATGCTGAGCACCACGAACTGATACCTCTGGTGGAACATATGCAACGGGTGATGCACCAGGCCAATGGAGACGGCATCGCGGCCATCCAGGTCAACAGCGCCGTGCGTGTATTCCTGTTTCGTCGTTATGACAAGCCGCCTGTTGAACCCATTGAGGTCGCTATCAACCCAGAGGTTCTGGAATCTTCAACACAGACTCACGGAAGTTGGGATGCCTGCCTGTCAGTTCCGACAGGGGTGGGCCGAATACAGCGCCATGAGACAATTCGGGTGCGCTACCGAAACCTGGCGGGTGAATGGATCAATGAAACGCTGTCTGGCATGACGGGTGACATCTTCCAGCACGAGATGGATCACCTTAATGGACTGTTATTTACCCACCAGATCCCCGACGCACAGTTGCTACCACTGAGCGCGTTTTTCGATCTGCAGGACGACATAGAGATCTACTGTGACCAACACCAGTTAGGCACACAACAGTGTGGAGAATGGGCCGATCAACAATGGTTCGATTATCAGCGCCAAAGCACGCCCCAGGCGCTATATTAGCCGTATGGCGAAGGTTTGAACCGGTCAATACCAGGGCAAATCCGTTATAATTTAATGTTTCCGAATCACTGTTATGCAATAGGGCAAACCCATGACCATCATCAAACAGAACGATTTAATCGACAGCGTCGCTGACGCCCTGCAGTTTATCTCCTATTACCATCCCAAAGATTTCATTGAGGCCGTCAATGCGGCCTACGAACGGGAAGAATCCAAGGCCGCCAAAGATGCGATGGCGCAGATATTGATCAACTCTCGCATGTGCGCCGAAGGACATCGCCCCATTTGCCAGGACACCGGCATCGTCACGGTCTTCATCAAGATCGGCATGGACGTGCAGTGGGATGCCGACATGTCTGTTACGGATATGATAAACGAAGGCGTACGTCGAGCTTACAATCATCCAGACAACAAGTTACGTGCCTCTATTCTTTCTGATCCTGCCGGCGCGCGTAAAAACACCGGTGACAACACGCCTGCGGTGATCAATATGGAAGTCGTTCCAGGTAACACTGTCGATGTTCAGGTCGCTGCCAAGGGTGGTGGTTCCGAGGCTAAATCCAAGTTCGCCATGCTCAACCCCTCTGACGATATCGTCGAGTGGGTGGTAAAAACGGTTCCGACCATGGGTGCGGGCTGGTGCCCACCCGGAATGCTGGGCATCGGCATCGGTGGAACAGCCGAGAAGGCCATGGTAATGGCCAAGGAATCGCTGATGGGCCCTGTCGATATCCAGGAATTACAGGCCCGCGGCCCATCGACAACCGCCGAGCGTTTACGTCTGGAAATATTTGAGGCCGTGAATAATCTGGGGATTGGTGCGCAGGGCCTGGGTGGACTGACGACGGTACTGGATGTGAAGGTGGTGGATTACCCGACCCATGCGGCGAACAAACCAATCGCTATGATCCCGAACTGCGCAGCGACTCGCCACGCACACTTCGTGCTGGATGGAACAGGCCCCTCACTGCAGACCCCTCCGTCACTGGACGACTGGCCAGAGATCACCTGGGATGCTGGACCCACCGCAAAACGTGTCAACCTGGACACCGTCACACAGGCCGAAATCGAGACCTGGAAACCCGGTGAAACCCTCTTGCTATCAGGCAAGATGCTGACCGGTCGTGACGCTGCGCATAAGAAAATCCAGGATATTCTTAGCAAGGGTGAATCCTTACCGGACGGTGTTGATTTCACCAATCGCTTTATCTACTACGTCGGTCCGGTCGATGCCGTACGCGATGAAGTGGTTGGACCCGCCGGCCCGACCACCGCGACCCGCATGGACAAGTTCACCGAAATGATGCTGGCCGAAACCGGTTTGATGGGTATGGTTGGTAAGGCCGAGCGTGGTCCCATTGCCATCGAGTCGATCAAGAAACACAAGGCCGTATACCTGATGGCCGTCGGTGGTGCGGCCTATCTGGTGTCACGTGGTATCACGGCCGCACGTGTGGTCGCCTTTGAAGAACTGGGCATGGAAGCGATTCACGAGTTTGAGGTCAAGGATATGCCAGTCACCGTTGCGGTAGATGTCAACGGCGAAGCGGTACATCAAACAGGCCCGGCAGAGTGGAAAGAGATCATAATGCAGAAACGCGCTACGGCCTGAGGAGTTTCTCCCGTTTAATAAAAAGCCCGCAGACTGCGGGCTTTTTATTAACACCTAAACCCTGAATAATTAAACACAGAGTTCATCTTCAGAGAATTTCCATGACCACTTTTTTTCGACTAAGCCTGTGCCTTTGTCTCAGCCAGTCACTCGCAGCTCAAAGCGCACTTGAAGAACAGATAGACACCGCCTGTCTGCGGCATGCTATTTCATTTAACAGCGAATTACCCAAGGTGCTGCAACAGACAATTTCAGTTGAACAAACAGAACAACTTCAACAACTGGCGATCAACTCCTGCCGGTCTCATTTCCACCAGTCATTTGTTAATCATCCCACCGCCCGCGAAGTCGCCAGCGAAAAAGATCGTGCAGAGATGATTGAAAACGAAAGCACGCAGGAAAAAGTGAAACGCTGGTTAAGTGAAGAACCCGAACGCAACGCAGGGCATAAGCGTTTGAAGAAGCGATAAGTACAAAACGACACGCAAATAGACGCCGAATAATCCAGACGTCTATTTGCGGTATGATGCTTCTGGTCTAAAGCTTCTCGTCTGCCTTCACGCCCGCGTGATATTCGCTGTAGACAATAATCGGAATATCCAGATCACCCAGCTGATTCTGCAGCAGTGGCTCAACCTCCTCCCAACTTAGCCCACCGACACCCGTCGCCAGTTTTGGTAAGGCGATGCTACTGAACTTTTCTTTCACCACGAGTTTATGCAGTTCACGCAGCGCATGATTAACATACTCGGTCTTTGCCTTACCCGGTGTTGCACCCTGCCCATAGGCAGCCTCCTGAGTAAACAGGTTAACGATCTGACGACCATCGGCACCCGCCCAGGTCCACAGACCGCCAGCAGAGGGGTGGGCTGTCTTACAAAAATGACGAAAGTCTTTATACATTGCAGGCCACATCTCACGCAGTGCCAGCGCCAGTCCCTGATGAAAGTTATCGTTCGGCGCTACACCATGCGCAATCACTGTTGCATCGGTCAACAGAATATCCCCTGTTACATTTCGTATCATGACTTCTCCTTTAAAATTTGATTGCCCTGACTCCATTCTGCGCCTCTTAATTTCCACAGTAATGATGCAGATCAATACTCGTGGCGAACCGGGAAGTTGACAACAAATAAGCCTGTGAGTCATATTCTGTAGTGTTAACGTCGACACGCTTCCCGGCACCTCCCCTGAACTTATCCAGTGCTTCGGGAACCCCTGATATACCCCCTTACATCTCGCCTGTGTCATTACCCTTCAATTGCCGGGTAAGGCTTTGGCGATCCGCGTATCACGGAGAAAACAATGAAACCTTTTATACGAGCCATCGAGATCTGGGTTCCCAGTGCAGATCATATGCATCTGGAACTGGGCGACAGTATTTATAGTGAATTACCGGAATTTAAGGCCTCTAGCGAGGCCATATGCTTTGCTTATGACGAAGGTCTACCGGGTAAGGCCTGGGCCTCTGGTCACCCGATTGTATTACCAAAACTCGAAGATACATTCTTTCTGCGTGCTGCAGAGGCCAGGCAGGCAGGACTCACATCCGCTGTCGCGATGCCGGTATTTTCAGGTGAATTTCTCAGGGCAGTGATGGTTTTTTTATGCGGTGATGGTGCAGAACATCATGGTGCTATTGAAGTCTGGCATTGCGACACGCGTGAAGGTTATGACCTGAAATTAATGAACGGTTATTTCGGCAGCATGGATCATTTCCGCTTTTTATCTGAGAAAACCTCCTTTCGAAAAGGTACCGGATTACCCGGTCTGGTTTGGGAACGTGATATGCCGATAATCCTCTCCGATCTTGGCAAAACCCATGGCTTTATCCGCAGCGAGGGGGCTGAACAGGCAGGGGTTACCAGTGGGTTGGGGATACCATGCACACATGATCCGGAACAAATCTATGTGATGGATTTTCTCTCGGCACGCGGTACGCCCATCGCACGCCGCATGGAAATCTGGCAGCCGGATGAGAAACGAGAAAATCTCTGTATTCACTCCGCCTATTGTGGGCGGGGAATTCCAATTGTCGATAATTACGCACAGCATTGTTTGCAAAAGGGTGAAGGCGCGATTGGACGCGCATGGCTGACGGGAATCCCCAGCGCCTTAGATGGTTTGAAGGAAGATACCTCCATACCTGTTACTAACGCATTTCAGTCTGGTTTCAAGTCCCTGCTTGCGATACCCATAATACGTGATGGCTGGTTAAAGTCTGTCGTCACCATGTATACCTGAGATTCTATGTTATCGGCAGCGCTATTTTTCCAGTCCTTGCATGACGGGTAAACCATGCCTGAAGATTCGAAACTCGCCTTTCTCCATCAGATTCCATTCTTCATTATCTGTCAGTGGTCTGGATGCGATGACGGTGACTATATCTTTGTCCGTGGTCTCGTGACTGAAATCCACAACCTGCCCCGTATCGATCAGGCGCGCCTGAGTAAACGGGTAGCGACGCGTCAACCAGCACATGGAATTTGAACAGTAGGTATAAAGATATCTGGCGTCGCTTAACAAGAACGAAAAAACGCCCAGTTGATTCATCTCCTGTGCCAGAGCTTTGATCAACCGGCCCAGGGCCTGCGGTCGCTGTGGCCGCAGAGGAAAATGTTCGCGAATTTGATCCAGCATCCAGCAAAATGCATATTCACTGTCGGTACTGCCAGTAGGAAAATAATGTTTCAGAGGCAGGCGCTTGATTCCCTTCAGCTGTCCGTTATGCGCGAACACCCAATCATTACCCCACAACTCGCGAACAAAGGGATGCGTGTTTGCCAGACTAACCTTACCGCGATTCGCCTGTCGAATATGACTAATGATAAGTTTGCTTTTGATCGCATGTCGCTGGATCAGTTCGGCAATCTCAGATGCTACACTCGGTCGAGGGTCATGAAACGAGCGGCAGCGATTACCTTCATACAGGCTGATACCCCAACCATCACGATGAGGTCCAGTGCGTCCACCACGCTGCACCAGTCCGCTAAAACTGAAACAGATATCGGTCGGCACATTCGCGCTAAGTCCGAGTAGTTCACACATGATCGATTCCCTTTTCCCCCAGTATAACGGCTGACGAACGAATTTTATGTTCAATTCTGTTTGCTGTGACCGTCAGGTATTAACCATTAAAAAAGGCGTTAATACGCCCGTCCTGCAAGAATCAGGGAAGACCTAAATCTTTATTTCGAAATCGTTTTTAAATACCTCTCCCTTCGAATCGACAACCTCTGCTGAAATCATACCACCCTGCTCTGGTTTGAAGAAAAAACGAACCCTGGGATCAGCACTGATGGAGATACCTGTCTCTGCTGTCATGATCTCCTTACCGTTATAGGACACCTTGATGGACGTCACATAGTGTTCCGGGAGAAAGACACGGGTACGTTGATCCAGTTGCATACCTGTCAGGTTTGGGTGCCTGACCATGAACTGCCCAATCATCAGATCATCAGATAGATCGTAGGATGTGGTTTTGAACTTCATCTTGCCACGCCGTTTCATGGCCGCCTTCAGATCACCCTGATTCGGCGCTGAACAACCACCCGCCGCCCTGACCAGATTTGTATCCATATGGAACTCACCATTACTTAATTCGGCTATGGCGCGCACATTTGAGTACTTGTCTACGCGTATACGCATCGCCAGATCGGCCTTGCCAGTATCCCTGTTGAAATGAAACGTACCAACCAGGGGCATAGGGTTTTCATCGACCACCAGATAGATTGTCTTGATATAGATTCCGTTATTTTCACCTGAAAGGCTGGATGTCACACTCACGGGTACGATAGACGCATCTTCTGCACGGTAGGGGGTCTTCAGATCGATGACTGTCTTACCTTCTACCAGTTCAATGTTCTTGAAATATTTATCCTTCAGAAGGGAAGTCCAGATACCCGTGGGTGATTGTTCCCCGGCGGCAGTGACCGAGAATGAAAATAGCATTGCCAGTAACAGACCGGATAATTTGTGTATTTTATACATGCTGACTCCCACTCATCCCACATACAGCGCATTATTCCCACTCAAACTACCGTCGAGTGCAGGGAAAGATTGCGTTAATAGATTTCATCAAACAATTGCAGTTTTTGCTTCGATTGTATGCCTGGCTCGCTCTGAATACCCACGTCGCCTCGTAGTGTATGCGGAGAGCCCCGGGGGATTATCCCGCCCGCCAGGCATGTATTTAGAGACGATATGGCGAGACGATCCTTTACTACGTACCCGCGATCGGTGGGCATACGCCGCTGGTGTGAACAACGCCTGATTACTCGTGGAGCAAGAAGCGTGGAGTCACTCTAATGATTCAAGATCGAAACAGATTTCAGCCCTATATCTTGACTTCAAAATCTTTGGAATAGGATTCACCCTTTGAATCAACCACCTCGGCCGTAATTTTACCGCCCTTCTCAGGCTTGAAGAAAAAACGGAAGCTCGGGTCGGCACTCACCGAGATGCCGGTCTCGGCAGTCATGACTGGTTTGCCATTGTAGGACACCTTAATGGTCTTCACATAATGCTCGGGAATGATCGCACGGGTGCGCTGATCCAGTTGCATACCGGTAAGATTAGGGTGACTGACCATAAACTGTCCTATCTTTGAATCTCCAGAAAGCTCATCTTCGATGGTACGAAACTTCATGTTCCCGCGCCGTTCCATAGCCGCCTTCAAATCAGCCTGCGGGGGTGCCGAGCAACCGCCCTGTGCCTTGAGAAAATTCGTGTCCATGTGAAATTCACCATTACTCAATTCTGCAATGGCACGCACATTGGTGTATTTATCAACACGGATCCGCATCGCCAGATCGGCCTTCCCCATCTCCTTATTCAGGTGAAAGGTGCCCACCAGAGGCTCTGGGTTCTCATCGACAATCAGGTAAATCGTCTTGATATAGGTATCCGTTTTTTCCCGATCCAGTTTTGAGCT
>JBFIID010000106.1:0-8110 GCA_041601415.1 Gammaproteobacteria bacterium | reverse complement strand
GCCAGTTCCACCGGTGAAGACGGAACAAACGTTACAGAAACAACAACGGACGGACGACCCAATGTGGTAGGTACCCAGATTCGAACCGTGCAGCCAGCGAGCACTTTCTGGCAGGAACTACATACCTCTATTCTGGCTATAGTGGGGAATGGTGAGGGACGCAGCGTGGTGGTCAACCCACAGTCCGGTGTCGTCGTGGTAAGAGCCATACCGAATGAGCTGAGAGAGGTCGAGGCCTTTCTGCAGGCAACCCAGTTGATAGTGCAACGCCAGGTGATCATTGAAGCCAAAATTATAGAAGTCGAATTGAAGGAAGGTTTCCAGTCCGGGATTAACTGGGCAGCTCTGGCCGGTGATATAACGGCCGGAAATATCGGTGGTGGCAGTGTGCTGGTAAACGAAACAGGTGCCAGTGATATTGCCGGGTTTACCGGCGTTCTCAATCCCTCCACGCGTGGGCCTGTGACCGGCATAGCCACAGCATCGGCAATTGAAGGAACCCTGACTTCTGCCTTTGGAGGAGTTTTTACTCTTGCAGTGAATGGTTCCGACTTCACCGCTTTTATCGAGTTGCTGAAAACCCAGGGTAACGTCCAGGTACTCTCCAGTCCGCGTGTTTCTACCATGAATAATCAGAAGGCACTGATCAAGGTTGGTACCGATGAGTTTTTCGTTACCAGTATAACGAACACCACGACAACAGGTACCGCAACGACCAATACCCCGACGGTTGAGTTGACCCCGTTTTTCTCGGGCATTGCTCTTGATGTGACACCTCAGATCAGTGGTAGCAATGATGTAACCCTGCATATTCACCCCTCGGTGAGTAATGTGGTTGACCAACAGAAGACCATTTCGTTGGCAGGACAGTCGCAACAGTTGCCTTTAGCGCTCAGTACCGTGAGGGAGTCAGACAGTATTGTGCGCGCACGCAGTGGGCAGGTCGTGGTGATTGGTGGATTGATGCAGGATTCGATTAACGACGTGGATGCTGGTGCGCCGGTGCTGGGTGATATTCCAATACTGGGCAACCTGTTCAAGCATCGCAAGAAGGCCTCGATCAAGAGCGAACTCGTGATCCTGTTAAGACCCATCGTAGTCGGTACAGCACAGGAATGGACCGATGCGGTGGGTTCATCACGCGACAGTATCGACCGACTGAGGAACAGGCTGCAGGATTGGCAGAAGGACGGTTCCACTAACATCGATACGAGATAAAAGCAGGGGATACCCCATGTACCTTGATCATTTCGGTTTGAAGGAATTGCCTTTTTCAATCACGCCGGATACCAGCTACTTCATGAACCGATCCGGTTATCAGGACGCACTGAATGTGTTACTGGTCGCGATACGCAGCGGTGAAGGATTTATCAAGGTAACAGGTGAGGTGGGAACGGGGAAAACACTTCTTTGCCGAAAGCTTCTGAATACGCTCAGTGAAGAATACGTGACCGCCTATATTCCCAACCCCTATCTAAAACCGGCAACCCTGTTCCTGTCTATTGCCGATGAATTGAACGTTCGATATGCACATAACACGCGGCAGCACACACTACTGAAAAATCTTCGTAAGGCATTGCTGGAATTTCACAAAAAGGGTAAACGGGTGATCGTCTGTATGGATGAAGTTCAGGCCATGCCGGTTGAGACACTGGAAACACTGCGGCTCTTAACCAACCTCGAAACCGAAAAAAGTAAACTGATTCAGGTCGTCCTGTTTGGTCAGCCGGAACTGGATGTGGTGCTTGAGCAACCCTCCGTCCGCCAGCTACGTCAGCGCATTACCTTTGCCTATCAGTTAATGCCACTGAATCGTGAGGCGATGGCGGATTATTTGTCACATCGTCTGGTCACCGCTGGATATTGTGGAGAAAAAATGTTTCAGGGCAAAACCCTGGAAATCCTGTATCGCGCCAGCCGCGGTATCCCACGGTTGATCAATATTCTGGCACATAAAAGTATGATGGCTGCTTTTGGCAGGGGTGAAAAGACGATTACAAATCAACATATGCAACTGGCGATTGAAGATACCGAAGATGCCTGTCACTGGCAGAAAGCCGGCTTGATAGACCGTTTTAAATCATCGCTCGGCTGGGTGTTCGGGGGCGTGGTGGTACTAAGCCTGATCCTCGGTGGCACATTACTCGATCTGCAGCAGATGGTGAGCTGGATCTCATGAGTTTAATCAATCAAATGTTGCGTGATCTGGAGCAGCGTAGTGAGGGTCCGGTGCTGGAGCAGCAGGACGTGTTACGCGGCCTGGGCTCAAGTGACAGAGCGACTGCAGTTGCAGAAAAGCGGGGCTCGTGGCTGCTTTATGGCTTCCTTGTGTTGCTGGCAGTAGCCTGTAGCTTTTTATTGCTGGAACGCTTCGGTGTGCTAATGCTGAACGAGGGCACAACCCTGGCTGAGGCTAATGAAAAAGAGCAGACGCTGATAACAACAATTCCTGCTTCCGTTTCGGACACACAAGCGCCAATCTCTGCAGCCCTGCCTGAATGGCGTGATACAGGAGAACAGCTCGAGTACGAGTTATTACCAGTGGTCTCGCAAACGACAACAGAAAAACAGTTCGTTGCCACAGAACCAGAACTGGAAACTGAGCCTGGTCCTATAGCAACTACATCCCGTCATGCAGATATGACTCAACTGCATGGGCAGATCAAACGGGAATCGCTCAGTATCGAAGCCCGTTCCGGTAGTGATACAGAACTGGCCGGTGTGCTGGTTGGTGACAGTCAGGACCCCATGCACTGGGACGCACTGCAAACGAAAGATGATAAACCACAGACAGATCGAGTACACGACGAACAGAAACACTCGGGCATCACACAGTCGCAAAAGCGGCAGCATGAACAAATGGAAATCATGAAAGACGTTGTGGCAAGTGAAGAACCGGTACAACAGATCGATACTGGTGAGTCCGCTTTTTCAAGAACCCCGGCGGTTAAAAAAGACCGTGAGCTGGCACTGGAGCATTATCAGAAGGCCCTGCAACAACTCCGGCGTAAACGACAGAACCAGGCGATAGACAGTCTGAAACTGGCGCTGAGTCTGGATCAAAAACTCAGTGATGCGCGGGTCTTGCTAGCGACACAGTTGCTGGCACAGGGGCATAGCCGGGAGGCAGAAGAAGTGCTGGTGAACGGGCTGCAATTACAGGCGAAGGATGCCGTAGTCGCACATGCCTATGCTCGTATACTGGTTGCCGGTGAAAAGATAAGTGGCGCATTAAATATATTGCAGGGTGCAGCACCGCGGATTGAATTAAACCCCGACTATCACGCTTTTACTGCGGCACTCTTACAGAGAAGCGGCGATCATCGGGAAGCTATCAATAAATACACCGAGGTTCTCAAAATCAAGCCGGCGCAAGGTGTCTGGTGGATGGGCCTGGGGATCTCCTTACAGGCTGAGGGGTTGCAGCGTAGAGCACTGCAGGCATTTCAAACCGCGCTCCGGGATAACAGCCTTAGCACAAACATAAGACAGTATCTGAGTGACAGGATCTCTGTACTGCAAGGAGCCACAAGCTAGTGTCACAAAGAAAAAAAATCAGATTAGGCGATCTGCTGGTTGAGAACAAAATGATCTCACAGGCCCAGCTCGATACGGCCCTTAGTGATCAGAAAAAGACCGGCAGAAAGATCGGCAAGGTACTGATAGAAAATGGTTACCTGAGTGAAGAGGAGATGTTGCAGTTTCTGTCCCGCCAGCTAAAAATGCCATTTGTTGACCTGCTGCATTTCAATTTCAACCCGGAAATCGTGAAACTGATTCCGGAAATGCAGGCCCGGCGCTTCCGTGCGATTGCGCTGAAAAAAGAGAAGGACGGAGTTCTGGTAGGTATGTCGGATCCGACCAATATATTTGCCTATGATGAACTGTCGCGCATTCTTGGTGAGCCGGTAGTACTTGCCGTAGTACGTGAATCAGAGCTGCTGAAAACCATTGATACGGTGTATCGGCGCACGGACGAAATATCGGGCTTTGCCGAACAGTTAAGTGATGAACTGACCGAAGGTGATCTGGATCTTGCGCAACTGGTTGAGGCAGCGGATGTTGCTGAGGCACCGGTGGTGAAATTAATCCAGTCACTGTTTGAAGATGCCCTGCAGGTACGCGCAAGTGATATTCATATAGAACCGGATGAGACGGTACTGAGAATTCGCCAGCGTGTGGACGGTGTGTTGCAGGAGCAGGTGATGGACGAGGTGCGCATTGCCAGTGCCCTGGTGCTACGCCTGAAATTAATCTGTGGTCTTGATATCTCCGAAAAACGTTTACCGCAGGACGGTCGTTTCAGTATTCGAGTCAAGGAACGCAATATTGACGTGCGCCTTTCCACCATGCCGGTGCAACATGGGGAATCGGTGGTCATGCGATTGCTTGATCAATCCAGCGGGGTCTTTGAGCTCAGCCAGTTGGGTATGCCAGAAGATCTACGCAAGCGCTTTGAAGTGCTAGTCAGGCGGCCCCATGGCATGGTGCTGGTGACCGGCCCAACCGGTAGTGGTAAGACCACCACCCTGTATGCTGCACTGCAGGCATTGAATACACCGGAAACAAAGATTATTACCGTAGAAGATCCGGTTGAGTATCGCCTGCCACGGATTAATCAGGTGCAGGTCAATACGGGTATCGGACTGACATTTGCGCGCGTCTTGCGCACCTCGTTACGACAGGATCCGGATATCATTCTGGTTGGTGAAATGCGCGATGAAGAGACCGCAGAAATCGGTTTGCGTGCAGCCATGACAGGTCACATGGTGTTATCAACCCTGCATACCAATGATGCCATCAGCACGATCAATCGCATGATGGATATCGGCATTAAAAACTATATGCTGGCATCAGCCCTGCACGCGATTCTTGCACAACGACTGGTCAGACGCGTCTGTGCGAGTTGTGCGGAACCGATTGAACTGGGTAATCGTGAACGACTCTGGCTGGAACGCAACCCCAATGAGGCGAGTCGGACGGCCACCTATATGCAGGGACGGGGTTGCTCACACTGTAACCACAGCGGTTATTCAGGCCGTATTGGTGTTTACGAATTACTGGAAATGGATCAAAAACTATCCGATGTTTTGAGCCACGGCGACAGTGCACAGTTTGCCCTCAAGGCACGCCAGGCAGAAGGTTTTAAAACACTTGCCAGTCATGCGCTTGAATATGCAATGCAGGGTATTACCACCATTGATGAGGTTCTCAGGATTTCGGCCGACGTGGATACTCTGGTTGATGATGAAGCAGTGATGCTTTCTGCCCCGCTGGTAGGACATAGCCTCGAGATTGAGGATTAGCCGTATGGCGATGTTTGAATACAAGGGCAGGAATGCAAGAGGCATAGTCGTAACCGGCATGATCGAGTCCGTCTCGATCGATAATGTCGCATCACAGTTACTCAATACCGGTGTTACGCCGGTCGATATTCGTGAGTCAAAAAAAGCGAAACAGGCAGAGTCACTTCTGCTGAAACTGAATAACAGGGCGCCGGGTCTGGATGACCTGATTTTGTTTAGCCGACAGATGTATACCCTGATGAAAGCCGGTATTCCGATGGTGCGTGCGATGACCGGCCTGATCCAGTCGACACGTAATCAGCAAATGGTAGAGGCGCAGAAAGAAGTGCTTTCCATGGTGGAGTCTGGTCGCGATCTATCCAGTTCACTGGCTCGCCACCCACAGATTTTCAGCACCCTGTTCGTGAGCATGATTCGGGTTGGTGAAGAAACGGGTCGACTGGATGAATCCTTTCTGCGTGTGTCAGGTTATCTGGAGCGTGAAAAAGAAACCAGAGAGCAGATAAAAGCGGCGATTCGATATCCCATTTTCGTACTGGTGGCGATTGCCCTGGCAATTACCATTATCAATATATGGGTGATTCCGGCCTTTGCCGGTTTATTCGCGAATGCGAATGTTGAACTGCCCTGGCAGACGCGATTGTTGATTGGTACATCAGACTTCATGGTGGCCTGGTGGCCTGCGATTCTGGTCGCTGTGGTTGGCGCGATTATGGGGTTTCGTCTCTATACAAAGACCGAGCGTGGGCGTTACTGGTGGGATCAGAAAAAACTGAAACTTCCACTGGTGGGTAGCATTATCAAACGTGCAACGCTGGCACGTTTTTCCAGAGCCTTTTCCATGTCGCTGACCTCGGGTGTGCCGTTGGTGCAGGCCTTAACGGTGGTCTCTCGTTCGGTTGACAATGAATACATTGGTGAAAGCATTTTGAATATGCGTAACGGTATAGAACGTGGTGAAAACCTGACTCGAACGGCGACCCTGACGGGCATGTTTACCCCACTGGTGTTACAGATGATGGCCGTCGGTGAGGAGACCGGTGGCGTCGACGAACTATTAACCGAAGTCGCTGATTATTATGAGCGAGAGGTTGATTACGACATCAAGGGATTAAGTGCTGCGATTGAACCTATCCTGATCGTCGCCATCGGTATCATGGTATTGATCCTGGCGCTGGGTGTATTCCTGCCGATGTGGGACCTGATCTCAGTGGTCAAGGGCTAATCATGGCCCTGCGCTGGGCAGATCGAAATCTGTCCCGACTTGAAGTTATCTTCGTTGTTACTATTTTGCTGGTGATTTTCAGCATTTTTCTTAACAGGGCGCTGAATGTTTTTATCAGTGCTGAAAAAACCATGGTACAGAATACGATTGTCGGTATGGAAACGGCGTTGCGTTTTCATGCCCTGTATTACGAAATAAAGGGTGACATGGATGCAATCCGGATGATGCAGGGAATGAATCCGATTGAGCTAATGACGGCGGGGCCGGAACAGAATCTTCAGCAATACGCGGATATCAATCAAACGGGTAAGTTCAGGGGCTTGATGATTCGCCCGCCAAGCAACTATTCTGGCGAATTCGAAGGTGAAAATGCGACGAGCGTCCCAAAAGGTCAGTGGTATTTTGATCATAGTGACCGAAGTCTGGTCTATCATGTAAGAAGTACCGGTCTGATTGGTTCAAATGTGATCGGTACCGATCGACTCCGTTATTCAGTCACCGTAATCTATGATGACACGGATCAGGACGGACAATTCACCCCGGGTGTTGAACATTACAGGGCACTTAAAGTCGTACCACACGAGGAGTATGTGTGGAGGATAGATTAAATGCTGGCAGATATTATCTTTGAAGCCTGTCTACTGCTACTGACGCTTGCCAGTACTGCCGTGTTGTTGTTCGGTGTGGCAATCTGCATCCTGCCAGAGAAAATCGAAGCACTGGTTGCACCACTGAATCACTGGATCTCAACCGAGGTCGCAATTAACCGGATTAATCACTCGCATAATATTGAACGATTCTTCTATCGACATCATATTTTCATGGGGGTTTTTATCATCGCGGGCGCGTTATTTTCAGTTTATATGTTTGTCATTGGCATTGATGGGCTGACTGTGATCAGCGCCTATCAGAGGATGGAACAAAGCTGGGCAACCCTGGGTTTGTTTGAAGCACTGATTTATATTCTGCTGTTTTTGAATTGTCTCGCGATTATGATCGGTCTGGTGGTAGTTTTAAGACCCAGTTTGCTAAAGAATCTGGAGAACTGGTCGAATAACTGGGTATCGACTGAAGAGATACTCAAACCACTGGATGCAAACGTGGATACCTCAGGAAACTGGTTACCCAAACATCCACGAATTTTTGGTTTGCTGGTCGCTCTGGGGAGTCTGTATATCCTGCTCAATCTAGGTTCACAGGCAGGGTGACTGCCTGTGAAACAGTTCAAATTACAGGCAACTGCCTCTTATGAGCGGTTTTAATGGTGAGGCAGTTCTCAATTATCAGGCTCATGCACGTGTATTTTATAACGGCAGCGAACCTTAAAAGACTAATATTGACAAAACCATAGCAAGTTTTCAGTAGTGTCAGTTGCCTGCATGATACAACGGCCGCGGCCAGAGTATGGGGAACAGCACTGCAC
Source organism: Gammaproteobacteria bacterium (assembly GCA_041601415.1). Taxonomy (GTDB): domain Bacteria; phylum Pseudomonadota; class Gammaproteobacteria; order JBFIID01; family JBFIID01; genus JBFIID01. The sequence continues at coordinate 156 of JBFIID010000106.1, read as the reverse complement.
AACTATCGAAGCTGCGGCTTCGTGTTATATCAGGAGTAAAGAGATGAATAAGCAACAGGGTTTTACACTTATCGAACTGGTGATGGTGATCGTGATTCTTGGCATTCTTGCCGCCACCGCCATTCCAAAATTCACCAACCTGCAGAACGATGCACG
>JBFIID010000105.1:0-8122 GCA_041601415.1 Gammaproteobacteria bacterium | reverse complement strand
CGCCTGTCGAAGGGTCACACAAATCCGTTCACCCTGAGCCTGTCGAAGGGCGCTCTTTTTCGCCTTTATGGCGAGTGACTTTCTTTTGCTTGCCCAAAAGAAAGTCACCAAAGAAAAAGGCACCCGGATACCGCGCCCTTCGGGTTCCCTGTGCTCCTCGCATTAAGCGGGGTTCACAAAAGGGATATCCATATCCCTTTGCGAACGCTCGCCATCCCTGGCTCGCCCCTTCGGGCTAATCCGCTGAATCCTGCGGTGCTCGGCGCTGTATAACGGGACGGATTGTCAACACCAATCAGGTAATGGTCTGGTGAAAAGGGTTAACGAAACTGCCTTTGATTTTTACTCCCCTTAGACGCAGGGAACCCGGAGGGCGAGTCTGGGGGACAGTTTCTGTTGGTGGCTTATCTTTTCTGTAAAAGATAAATCACTCGCCATAAAGGCGAAACACCTCGGCAAATAAAACTCATAAGGATTGATCGGAGCCAAGACATAATTTCAACATACAGCCCGTAAGTTGATTCAGAACCGTAGGATGGGCAAAGGCGCGAGTAGCGACGTGCCCATCAAAGAGGGTGGCTATCCAAAGCTCAATCTCGTCGTCCCTCCCGGTGTTTTGATGGGCACGCTGTACTTTGCCCATCCTGCATAGACTGGTTATTGCCGGAGAAGAATAGCCACCAGGCCGATATCTCAAATAATCTGCTTATTAACCTGATCCGTCAGGGTCCTGTGTTCCGTCTCGTACCATTCGAGGGTCTTCTCATCGGCCCCTTCTTCCAGTTTTCCGGAATCCAGAATCTCTTTTAATTTTTGTAGTTCCTGCATCGCCAGATCCGGTCTACCGAAGGCGCGTAATAGACCTTCCGCATACATCAGATGTGGAAGCGGGTGATTTTCGTGTAGCACGATGGCCTCCTGATGATAGGTATGTCCGATCTCCGGGTTACCATCCTGGGCTTCTATGTCGCCTAAAACATGTAGCAGAAAGGCCGTGTTTAAACGATCGCCGTCATCCCGTGCACGCAGGATCAGGATCTGAAGATTTTTTCTCGCGGTCTCATAGTCGCCTTTAACAGCGGCAGGGATCGCTAATGCATATTCAGGTTGTTCTGGTAAATTCATAGTCGTGTTCCGTAATGCCTTATTGCTGATCCCGGTCTTCAGCGAGTTATTTGCTGCATCGCATCCAGCAGTCGTTGCATATCATCGGCGTTAATCTCACCCATGGTGGAGATGCGGAACAGCGTTTTCGACAGCCCACCCTGACCGGCATAGATGACGAAACCCTGTTCTTTCAGTTTGTCATGCAGTGTCTGGTAGTCCATTCCCTCTGGCAGGTGATAGGCATTCAATACACAGGATGATGCCTGTTCGGTCATCAGCGGGGTAATGCCGAGGGCCGCGAAGCCATACCTGACCTGCGCCGCCAGTGCGCGATAGCGTGCACGTCGTTGTTGCCAGCCGCCCTGTTCGGCAAACTCTTTCAGTGCCTCGGACAGGGCGTAATAACACTGCACCGACTGGGTGAACGGGGTGCCGCCCTGATCCTGATTGTTACAGTAGCTGGCCAGATTCAAATACAGCGTGCGAGGTCGAGTGCCGGATAAATTCAGCTGGTCGCGGCGTGTGACCACAAAGGAGGTGCCGGGTACAGCATGCAGACATTTATTCGCGGTGGCCGCGACTGCCGCCAGTTGCCAGGCATCGAAATCGATTTCTTCGGCACCAAAGCTGCTGACCGCATCGACCAGGACTTTTACCTCGTGTCGTGCGCAGATCCCGGCTATCTGCTGAATGTCGTTGAGTCTGCCGGTGGTGGTTTCGTGGTGAACCACGGCCAGGTGACTAATGCTTTTCTGCTCGGTCAGTATGTTTTCAAGTTCGGCGTAACGAATTTCTTCGCCCCATGTGTGTGCCATGCGCTCGTGTTTCAGGCCATGAATATCTGCGATACGCGACAGGCGTTCGCCATACACACCGTTTTCGATGACCAGTAATTTGCCATTGTCCGGCACCAGTGAACTGATCATCGCCTCCATCGCAGAGGTGCCCGATCCGGTCAGCAGTATCGCTGCCCAGGTTTTGTTATCCAGGCCGTAGGCATTGAGCAGATCCTGTCGGATGCCTGACTGTAACTGGCTGAATTCGGGTTCACGATGGCAGAGGTCATCGCCCAACAGCGCATTGCGAACACGCTGACTGAGGTTGACCGGGCCGGGGTTGAGCAGAATCATGGGCGTTCCTTTGGGGCTAAAAGTGGCTGCCGATATGTTTCATCAGGCGCGAACGAACATCTACCGGGGTTAGACTGGGACGCGGCAGTCCCTCAATAGCACCGGTGCGAATTTTCAGGTGGCCGAGTATTGGCCCCACCTGTTCGGTATTCAACAGCGCATCAAGGAGACTCAGATCCTCGCCCTCGAAGCTTGCCGCATAGCCACAGGCCTCGGCGATGCCCGCAAAGGAAACACCGTTTGTGACGGTTGACTGGGAACCGGTGGAATCATGTGCCTCGTTGTCCAGCACCAGATGGATCAGGTTGTTGCCGGCATAGGCACCGAGGGTGGCGAAATTACCCATGCGCATCAGTGCTGCGCCATCGCCGTCCACCACAATAACTTTTAGATCAGGACGTGCCAGCGACAGACCCAGTCCGAGCGCCGAGGCGCAGCCCATGGAACCCACCATGTAGAGATGGTTGTCTCGATCCGCAACGGCATAGAGTTCACGACCGGTAAAGCCGGTAGAACCGATCAGCACGGTTTGATCAAGCGGTGTTTGTTCCACCAGCTTGCTCAGCACGGTGTGTCTACTGTGTCGCTCGGAGCAGTTGCCAGGGAATTTCTGACGCAGCTTGGGGCTGTATTCGGCCCGGTCAATTCCCTGTTTGTTCAGGGCATGCGCTGCGACCGTACCTTTCTTCATTAACAGGGCGTAGGGACGATTCTCAGCCTGCATATAGTCCTCGGCACGTTGCAGGGCGGCGTCGATCAGTTCTGGCTGATCCGGGAAATACTCCCAGGGGATCTGCATACTGTCGAACAGCTCCGGTGTAATCGGGCCCATCAGTTCATGCTGTGGTTCGTCTTTCAGTCCCGGTGCTCCGCGATGGGTACAGATCAGCAGGATAGGTATGCGAAACGTCCAGGTCAGTGAGGTCAACGGGCTGACTGCATTGCCGAGGCCGGAGTTCTGCATCATCGCGACCGCGCGTTTGCCGCCCAGTGCCAGGCCTGCGGCGGTGGCGACGGCATCTCCCTCATTCGCGGAGGAGACATAGTTCAGGGCATCGTTGTTGATCACATAGTTGATGAATGGGGTTAAAAACGAGCAGGGCACGCCGGTGTACCAGGTAAAGCCCCGTCGTCTGGCCGCTTCGACAAAATCCTCTGCTTCAATCACTCTGTGTCCCCAGCTGTTGCGTACAACGTTTACTTGGTGAAATCGCCAGCGCGATCCAGATCTTCCAGCGCGTTGACATCCATCCAGTGTCCGTGGATGTAATGAACCTTGACCGGCTTACCCTGTTTTACCAGATGTTCCAGCAGGTGTGGGATACCGATCTGGCGGTAATCCTCGTGTTGCTGTAATTCTTCCAGCGCCTGTTTGATCCATTCCATGCCGCGCGCACGTATGTGTAGCATGCCGATCCAGCGGCCCGAGGGTGGTGGACCCTGATCATCGTAACAATCGGCGATTGCCTTTAGATCTACATCGGCCCCCAGCAGGGAACGATCATCTTCCTCGCTGCACCAGGTGTAGTCCGGTGAACCGGTGAAACGTGTATCAGAGTTGGCCGAGTCGACGACCATCACCAGATCGCCGGGTACATCCAGCAGATCCTGCAGGATGTAGGTACGGAATAATAGATCGCCATAGGTCAACAGTATGTCGTCCGTAAAGTTGTCCTGCGCACAGATCAGCGATTGCAGTTCGCCCGTCGTTTCGTGATCCGGGTTAAGAACCTTTTTTACGCCCTGCACATCGATCGCGTCGGCCTTGTAGCCGGCCACCACCGTAATATCATTGATGCCCTGTTTTTTGAACTCATCGGCCATGTGGCGTAACAACGGTTTGCCGTTGATCGGCAGCATCACCTTGGGTTTGTCACGAGTCAGTGATTCCAGTGCACGGCCGCGAGAGGCGGCGAGGATGATGGCCTTGGTGCGATCCCTGTCAGGGTTGAAGTAGCGCTTTTCGGCCTGCACCAGTTCATCGGCTCCCTGTAAGCGGAACAGTTCGTTGACGCTAGCTATCTTATCTTCCACTACTACCAGGGTTTGATTTTCAAAGACTTCATTCGCAGTGGCCTGCATGGCGGCGACGGCGGTACGGATCATGTGATTGGCCCAGATCACCAGACTGATATCGGCCTTACGGAATACGTCTGTCGGGGTGCTGTAGTATTTGGTCGGCACAATCACCACCGGCGCACGATTGGCCCACTCCTGACAGAACTCCAGGATTTCATCAGGCTTCGACATCTTGCTGTGGATCAGGATCGCATCGGCCCCGGCCTCATGATAGGCCTCGGCACGGCGTAGTGCTTCACGGACATCCCAGCCTGCGATCAGCGCCTCAATGCGCGCCACAATATTGAAATCATCATCCAGCTGGCTGTCTTTGCCGGCCTTGATCTTGCCGCTGAATTCATCCATGTCGGCCAGTGGTTGTCTCTCGCCCGAGATAAAAGAATTGGTCTTGGGGAAAAGTTTGTCTTCGATGCAGACGCCGGCAATGTCACGTTGCTCCAGCTTGCGCACCAGACGTCGCATGTTATTGAAATTGCCATAGCCGGTGTCGCCGTCCAGCAGGATAGGAATGTCCGTCACGTCGGACATGAACTCCAGCATTTCCACTACCTGGGTCCAGCTGGCCTCATTATTATCGCGCACGCCAAATTGTGCGGACAATGCCAGACCACTGCCCCAGATCCCCTTGAAGCCGGCTTCCTCCACAATACGGGCGCTGATACCGTTATGCGCCTCCATGATGAATTCGAGCTGGTTGGACTGCAGCATATTGCGCAGTTGTCGCGTCTTACTGATCGCTGGTGTACTCATGAGTCGTTATATAGAACCTTGGATTTGGGGCAGGATATCCTGCTCGGCGCGCCGCACATCTTCCGGGAAATCAATTTCAAGCCATGGGGTGCCGGTGATGTCGGCAAAACCGAAGTCTGCCGGGGTTTCCAGTAGCAGATCACGAATGGCTTCTTCGTAGTGTTCATCGTGCAGGCTTTCATTTGCCTGGTAGTGTTCGGTTCTGCGTGCCAGACGCTGCGCCACTGCCGGTGAGAAGCGGAAGAAACCGACGGACTCTCCGGCATATTCATAGACCAGATCGGCTGCCAGTTGCTTGCGAAACTCGACCAGTAGCCCGCCCTGTACGCAGAGTTTGACGGGTTCGTCGCCGGCCTCGAAATCCTGATCCAGCAGAAAACAGTTGGTGACCTGTGTATCGACCAGCGCCTTGAGGATGTCTCGGTGGTAGAGCACATCGGCATCCATCACCAGCACATCAGCACCACAGTCCAGTTCCTCACGCAGGGTCCACAGGCTGATCACACTGCCACGGGTGAAGTCCGGGTTGTACACGGTACGCACGCTGGCTCGTGGTGCAATTTCTTCCAGGTGCTCTTTAATGACATCTGCCTGATAGCCGACGCCGATGACGATGTCGTTGACACCCAGCGCCTCAAGGTGCTCGATATGCCGTTGCAGCAGGGTTTTGCCGTCAAAGGCGAGCAGACACTTTGGGTGTTTTTTACCGTCGGCACCAAGCCGATTGCCGACCCCGGCGGCAAGAATAATAGCCTTCATATTACTGAACCTGATTGGGTGTTTTCTTGTTGCTGCCGAAGACCTGTTTGAAACCAAAGTAGGCGATGGAGTCTTTCATGTTGGAGACAAAGCGTTTAAAGCCGTTCATCTGTAAATTGTTGACGTATTCCATGGTCAGCACGACACGATGTTCATTCGCCGCCAGTGGTGTGACCCGATGCCAGAGTTTGTCGCCATTGAATACCACCAGCGTGCCGGGTAACAGATCAACGGCGAGCGGCACTGTGTCACGGTCTGGATCATCTCGGTACAGCTCGCATTCCAGTTTGCAGCTTGATTCATTGATCAGACCAAAGAGGATGGTAAAGCGCTTGCCCTGATAATAAGAGGTGTCGTAATGCCAGCCGATATGGTCACCTTCTTCCGTGTAGTGATAGAGGGCATAGGTATGCGGATCATCGGCCGGGCAGTCGAGCAGTTTTTCGCCGGTGAGCTGTTCCAGAAAGACTTTGAACTCGGGGTTTTTGTAGACTTCTCCATACACCGGGGCCAGTTGATCGAGACTAAAACGGCTGACGCTGCCACCTTTCTTATGGCCTGGTATGTAGTTGCGATTGATCGCCGGCTTCAGTGTTTCCAGACAGTCGACCAGCTTTTGCGTCAGTGCGGCAGGAAAAAAGTCCTCTACGATCAATGCCTCGTTCTGATCATCGTACTGTTTTTTTAACGCCGCAAAATCGATGCTGGCGAGGGCCTGTTTCATTTCCGTATCAATCATGCCTGTATCTTCTTTTGCCATTTGAAATATTCGTAGATGGTCCAGCCCAGATAGCCCAATGTACCAAGACCGTAGGGAACGAAGAAATACCAGATATTACTGAACCAGACGATGGGGCCGATCAGGTAGATGAAATCTTCGACATTGAACATTCCACTACTGTCACTGGGATGATCCACCGCTTCAAAACCAAATTTAACCTGCATCAGCATGCGTGTGCTCATGATGACCGGGTTCGATAGGCCTGCCAGCAGGCCAAGTACCAGGGGCCAGCTTTCTCCCGTCTGTTGCCAGAGGCCGTAGCCGATACTAATAAAAAGCAGGGTGTAGTTGATGCCGCCAACGATGAAGTCGTAATTATGGCCGAAATCACTGGTTTTGCCGGTCAGTCGAGCCAGCTCTCCATCAGTATGATCCATAAACACGGCGAGGACGAACATCAGGGCCGCCAGCGCGTTCATCTCTGTGCCGCCGAAGGCGAAAATCAGGGCGGCGGCGATGCCAAACAGCAGGCTGACCGTGGTCAGATGATTGGGATGCACGGGAGTGCTTCCCAGCGGTTTGATCAGGACACGTGCCAGTCGCTGATCCAGAGGGCCGCTTTGTGTCACTGTCTGCTGTCTCCTAATCTGGTCTGAATGCCCGGTTATCGGGTGGCGGGCACTCTACACGCACCCTATCAGCGGTTCAATAGTAAGTCTGGTTTGCCAGCCGGTGAGCTGAGATTCATAATGCCCCGCTTTAATTCTGTGCAGACCTTATACGTGCCTTTCATGTCATCAGAGACGATTCTGAGCCTGTCTCCACTCGCTTCGCGCTGGAATACAACAACACGTTGCCCGGCATCGACACGATGAAATATCTAAAAACAGGCTATCTACTCAGCGGTTTCGTGTTACTTGCCCTGATTCTGCGTGAGACCGATCTAAACGAGGTGATGGCGCGTGTCTCGCAACTCGGCTGGTGGAGTGCGCTGATTGTATTCGGGATCTATGCCCTGTCATTCCTGGTCGATGTGATCAGCTGGCAGCTCACCTTTCAGACGGTGCCACTCAACGCACGCTGGTGCCGACGACTGTTCGTTATCCGGCTTGCGGGCGAGGCTTACAACAACGTTACACCGATGGCATCTATGGGTGGTGAGCCGATGAAGGCAGCCTTCCTGAAATCGGCGTATCGGGTCGGCTTACGCGAATCCGGGGTCTCTCTCGTGCTGGCAAAGACCATTAATATGGTTGCCCTGATCCTCTTCCTGATGGTCGGTTTTGCCCTGTTACTGGGGTCTGAAGAACTGAGTGCCAGTTACAAAACCCTGGCAGCTACAGGTCTGTCTGCCCTGACTATCAGCACGGTGATCTTCTTTTTGCTGCAGCGTTACCGGGTTTCATCCATCGCGGGTACGCGACTCAGCAAGCTACGTATTGGCAGGCGTATTGAGGGGCTGTTGCATATCATCCACGACCTCGATGAACGGCTGGTGTATTTCTACCGCACCCATCACTGGCGTTTCGCTATTGCGCTACTTCTAGCCGTCCTTAACTGGGGGCTGGGGGTAGTG
>JBFIID010000104.1:0-8147 GCA_041601415.1 Gammaproteobacteria bacterium | reverse complement strand
TCGCGGGCAATGCCTGCACGGTCGGCCCTGATCTGGCCTCGGATGCATTGCAGAGTTTGATCGGTATCGGTGGTACCGGTGTGAGTCCGGGCAGTGGTATTGGTGGTACGGGTAAGACTGGCGATGCGGCCAGCATTGGTGGCACGGGAAAAACAGGTGCGAGTATTGGCGGGACAGGAAAAACCGCTGCCGCAAGTATTGGCGGCACCGGTAAGACGGCCGATACCGGCATTGGTGGAACGGGGCAGATCGCAGCAACGGGGATTGGTGGCACCGGCAAGACCTCTGAGTCAGGCATTGGTGGTACCGGTCAAATCGCCGCATCAGGCATTGGTGGTACCGGCATCGTCGGTATCATTACCGGTTTTGCCAGTGTTTGCGTGAACGGTATCGAAGTGCATTACGATGACAGTACACCGGTCGAAATGAATGGCTTCCAGAGCAACACCCGGTCACTGCGATTAGGCCAGGTGGTTGAGCTGGTTGCTGATGGATCAGGCTCTGAGATGAAGGCAAGAAATATCTCGGTTAATCACCGAGTCACAGGTGCCGTGGCGAGTACCACAGGAACCAGCCGATTCGAAGTTCTGGGGCAGCGTGTCTCTATTACCGCCGATACAGTGATTACCGATGGTGTCTCCTCAATTACGGCGGGTCTACCGGTGGCCGTCAGTGGCTTCAGAAAACCGGATGGCACCATCGTTGCCACTCGAGTAGAACCGGGTGTGAAAGGTAAATCCGGATTGCTGGGACGCGTAAGCAGAACCCCGGAGGGGCGTTATGAAGTCAATGGTATTGCCGTCGAGTTCCCTGCCACCAATCAGCGGCTTGAGACAGACCGGGAGGTGTTTGTCGACGGTGGACTTACCGATGGTGTGCTCAAGGTTGACAGTGTTAGCAGCGTTAAATCACTGGATGCAAACCTGAAAAATGCGGTGTTACAGGGGTATGTGCATGAACGTAAAAACGCCAGACAGCTGAATGTCAACGGTGTTCGGGTAGAGATGAGCGAAGACACGCGTGTTGTGGGTGGAGAGAATTCGGCGCTGGAGAAGGACAGGCTGATTATCGTACGGGGCGAGGTCGACAGTAATGGTGTGGTCAAGGCCGAAGAAATTCTCATTGGAGATGCAATTCCGAGACCTGATAAGAGAAACAGAGGCCGCCGTGGCTCGGATGATTCCTCCGGCTCGAAAGATGACTCCGATGATGATTCATCGGGCAAGGGACGTGGCTCAGATGATGATCGCTCGGATTCCTCTGGTTCAGGGAAGTCTGATCGTGGCGATCGTGCAGAACGCGCCGAGCGGGCAGAGCGAACAGAACGTGTTGAACGGCCAGAACGCATTGAACGTCCTGAGCGAATAGAGCGCCCCGAGCGAATAGAACGTCCTGAGCGGGTTGAGAGACCTGACAGAGTTGAGAGACCCGAACGCTAGTACCATAGCCCGGATGATAAGGGTTCGTTCGTGTTGAGAGCCCGGGATTTTGCATCACGATCAGCCTGCCAGATGGCTGCAGGGTACATTGCTCGTACGCTTTCCCGAACCGCTATTGAGCTTCAGACCTGCCTGGTGCCGGGTTCAATTTATTTCTTTGCATAGCGCTACTCAGCCGATCAATTTCGGTTTGCGCAGAAGTCCTGTCCGCCTGTAACCGACTGGCACGCTGATAATGCATAAGAGCCGCATCGAGATTGCCTTCTTGCTCAAGTAACTCAGCCATCAGCAAATGCGTGTCTGCATCATTCGGTCTGCTCAAGAGAAGTGATTCATACAGCACTAGCGCTTCTGATTCCCGGTCACTTTGCGCTAATAGACTGGCCAGATTCAAACGCGTGTCTACGTCATCTGGCTTCTGATTAAGGGCCGCCTGATATTGTTCTATCGCCGCATCGGTCAGGTTCAGGCGTCGATAGGCATTGGCCAGATTAAAATGCGCATTGGTATGTTTCGGGTCAAGGCTGATCGCCTGCTGATAATGAACGATGGCCTCTTCAGAGCGGTTCTGTCTAACCAGGCTGAGTGCAAGATTATTGTGTGCCCGCGGGTAATTCGGATCGAGAATAACCGAACCACGAAAATAGTTTTCTGCTGCGGCCCAGTCCTGCCGGTTAGTGGCATCCAGTCCCAGAATAAACAGGCTTTCCGCGTTATCGATATTGTCGGGTTGTTGTAGAACATCGATGGAAAGTCTGGCCAGGCGTGCCGCGTCTTCCGTCTTACCGGCCCAGCTTAATACCTTGGCTAGATTACGCAGGGCTTTTGCTCGCGTACTGCTGTCGATCTGTGCTTCTATTTTTTTCTGTACGTTATTGATTATGGCATCATCAAGCGCTGTATCTGCATTGATTAACCCCATGTCCTTGATGCGTTCAATCAAGGCACGCGCCAGCAAACTATTTGCCTGGATTGTGGGATGTACGTGGTCGTAAAAGTATTCATGGCCAGGAATTGTATGGCCATAATTATCCTTCGACGCCGATTCGATCAATGCAGCGAAGTCGATCAATTCAACCTGATTGTGTTGTGCGATTAAAGATAAGTCTTCAAGCATCGGGCTGAGAATACGCAGAGGACAGATATCTTCATCCCGGGCAGCACGAAATAAACGGGATGCCTTTTCGAACTGACCGTCTTCGAACAGAACGCTGGCGAGTTGATACAGTGTTTCTGCATAACGTGGGTCAATATCTCGTGCCTGCTGAAGCAGATTTATCGCACTCAGTCGATCACCGTCAGTACGAAAATACGCTGCCTTTTTCAAAAGCGAGGAGATCGTCTGCTGTTGCTGAGTAGAAGTGCTGGATTGAAATTCACTTTTAAAGGGTGAAGACGAACGCAGGTTGGCCGCCGGTGTAACAAACAGCAACTGCACATTTGCCCGTCGGGAAATATCGATCATTTTTTGCAGATTATAACGATAATGTTCCATTGTCTGCGCCGCCATGTTTTTATCACGGTTGTAGGCGGAGAGCCCTACGCTGCTATCCAGTAACGCGCTGACTTCAGGCTGCAGAGATTCAGCAGACGTACTGTTTTTAGCTGGCATCAGCCAGTGCGTCGCCTGCTTAATGCTGGTATAGGTGCGTGTTTTGCTTAAGCCTGCTTCTAATTGAATAATCCATTCGGGTCTTTCAATCAGTTTTGCATAGGTGCGACGTTCGAGAAATTCATTGTGGCCGGAATAAACAATAAACAGATCGGGTGCATAATTGCTCAATTCTTGCATCAATGTCGCAATACGATAACTCGCATAACTGATGCCGCCCGCGTTGATTAGCTGCCAGTCGATGTCGGGCGCAAGCGCGATGAGGTATTCGCGCAACCAGCCACAGAATGAGGTCCGATCATCAAAGGGGCGTCCATAGCTGGTCGAACCACCAAGACAGAACACACGTCGTGTTTGAGGTGACTTTTTAACGGGGAATGACTGCAGATTAAACAGGTGTAATTTATTCTGTGAAGTTTGATATACAGCTTTTTGTGAGGCGTCGTATGTTTTATTAAACAGGGGAATACTGGGCACAAAACCAACATAAGGATCACGGGTTTCTGCTTCTGTTTTTATGCCTGATAAAAGTAACGCGAACTCTACAGAAAATACAATAAGGCTGATGCTCAGCACTGAATATAACAATAGCTTCCAGAGAGGAAAATTTGATCGGAGATCAGTATCTGATGCCGGGAGCTTCATCATCAGAAGATTATAGAGTGGGGGCGTGAAATCAAAATGAGAACCCCGACATCAGAATTAATACGTCCGATGTCGGGGGCATTACTATCGATAGAGATTACTATCTTGGGCTAAAGCTAAACTGCATTCCAATCTCTTCATTCGGACTGCCGTCTGTAAAGCCGGCCACGCCATAGGCGTTGATGGACCATTGCGGGCTTAGTTTGTAAGCCAGGTAGGCAAACAGCTCGACCGCATCGTCCGAGGTTGAAGTGGATGACTCTGAATAATCCAGTGTTGCACCGGCACTCACCATACTGCTGAACTTATAGGCAGCACCCGCAGAGGCGAAGAAGGTGTTATCCAGTTTTACGCCAGCCGGATCGCCCTTGATTTTGTAGCCCAGCGTCGCGATAGGAGTCCAGCGGCCATAGATCTTTGCCGCATCCAGCTGCAGGGTGTAATCAACTTCACCGGTACCCAGGCCCTTGTCTTCGTCAGCGGTTGGGAATTTGATCTTGCCGGTGAAGTCGAGCAGCGGGAAACCCTCAGAAATCGGGTCCATGCTGTAAGACAGCGAAGCAACAATGTCACCAAGACCCGATTCTGTCGTGGTGGTTGTGGCGCCTGGGTTGACCACGATCACAGACTCACCGCCACCGACAACGCCACCAGGACCTTTAATCTGTAACCAGGGTACGGTGACCTTGGTGGTCCAGGGGAAGGTGTCGTATTTGACGGTCAGCGGCACGTACCAGATTTCGGTATCAGTCGTGCTGCCATAATCACCAGAGCTGTAATCAAAGCCAGAACTGACTTTAAACTTGCCGGGTTCTGCGGCGTGGGTGTTGCCTGCAACCAGACAGGTGGCGACAAACAGGCCAGAGATCAAAGGTTTTTTTAATGAAGTAATCAGCATGTTGTTGGATACCTCATAGTCAATCTTTTCATAATCATATTTCCGTTAACGAGCGAGCCTGCAAGGCCCAAAAAATAGAACGAATGTAGCAATATACAGTAAACCGCGAACCGTTCAGCTGGTGGATTTTAGCATCCGGTTCACGGTTTACCAAAAGGAGTTTAACCCCTGCCGCGACGTTCGACTCTTTCTGGACGTTCTGCACGTTCTGCGCGTTCAGGTCTTTCAGGGCGTTCGGCACGTTCAGGACGCTCAGGTCTTTCAGGGCGTTCGGCACGCTCAGGACGTTCAACTTTTACACGACGTTCGATTCTATCTGGTCTTCCGTCTCTTTCGCGGCGTTCGATTCTGATGCGTTCACCATTCTCGCGGCGCTCAATCTTCACGCGTTTCTCGCCCCTGTCGGCACGTTCACGTCGCTCAATCTTTACACGGTCACCATTATTATCGCGGCGTTCAATCTTGGTGCGTTTTTCAGTGACATCTTCACCACGGATCTCTATACGGCGCTCAATGCGTTCACGACCATCACCGTCTTCACTTCGCTTGACGAAGATTTTGGCGATCTTGTTAAAGATGCTTACGTTAGGTGATGTACCGTCGCCTTCCTTGGTATTACCAGGCTGTGAGTCATCGATACTGCCGTCACCGCGCAGTTTCAGGCCATCGGCATTCAGGTCGTCATTGCTGGCGCTTGAATCCGGCGCACCCGGCTGTGAGTCATCGATACTGCCGTCACCGCGCAGTTTCAGGCCATCGGCATTCAGGTCGTCATTGCTAGCGCTTGAATCCGGCGCACCCGGCTGAGAATCATCGATACTGCCGTCACCGCGCAGTTTCAGGCCATCGGCGTTCAGGTCGTCATTGCTGGCGGTTGAGTCCGGTGTTCCTGGCTGGTTGTCATCGACACTGCCGTCACCGCGCAGTTTCACACCGTCAGGACCTATGTCGTCTGTGCTGGTAGACGTACTGCTGGATGAAATACCCAGCATGTCCAGCAGATCAAAGGCGTATACAGGCGTAACTGCAAGGTTCGATAACAACAGAGCAATCATCGCCTTCTTGGTTATGTATTGTTTGTTCATCTTTATAGTCTCCAGGTTCTCTATGTTCAGGTTTTTCCCCTCTCCCGGAGGTCGGGAATGGGCCTGATTCATTAAGCGTGTGAAATAATTACACGTTGGAGAGGAGCTTATGTGGAAATATTTACCACGTCAAACATAATTAACGTGAACTATGCCCGGATCGCCATTAGGTGTGATGGGCTTCTCTAATTCTGTGGTAAAGGGCGTCGCTGGGTGGGTTTTGAATTGCTGAGGGCTTCTGGTAAAGGCCCTGATTCAGGGCTTGAGCGATAACACGTCCTGTTTAAACTGATGTCGTCCTATCAGCAGCTCTTCGTTATATTTCCCGTTACGGGGAGTCAATTGCTTATATTGTTCCAGAATTAAGCAAGCCCGCTGAGATTTGTAGGTTTTGAGACAGCCCGTAATCTGTTCCAGCAGGTCAAGCGCCTGCTGATTACTGATTGACCAGTAAAGCTATCGGCGTGGTGTGCCTGGGTTTTACGTTTGTTGCTGATTTTGCCTGCACCGATGGTTGTCAGTACATAGTCCAGTAATGGTTTTTCATTATTGCTGATGCTGACGACGAGTTGACGGTTTTCGTTGGCATGGCGTCTGGAGAGGGTGATGGTGCCTTCGCCATCGATCAATCCGGCTATATAGGCGGCATCTGGGAGGGATAGTAAGGCAACTTTCCTGTAACTGGCCATAACCTTTCCTTAGGTTATTTGTGCAAAGTACCCCTGACCAGATGGTCAGGGGTTGATTTGGTGGAGGCGGCGGGACAGTTGATCCTGAATTTTCATCCAGGGCTGGACTATTCCTTCACCTGCCTTGACCCATATGAGTCTGGCAGGGGAGAGCGTGTTGTGAGTGTTGCCTGCTGGCTTCACCCACCCTAGTACTCCATAGAGATAGATATTCTCGTTAGGAGCCTATGAGTCTCTAGCCGGCTTACTGGTTTCCCATTCACCGGACGGCGTTGGCATCGGACCCCTGTCCATTAGCGTTCACCGTATGAGCTCTCTTTTCCATCGGGGATCACTCCCCGTGGCGACCATTGTGTTAATCGAACCCGCGTCCGCAAGACCTCCGCCTTCGGTTCTACATGCTTATCCGATCTTTAAGTTTAACTGGCTACAACCCGAACGGCAGGGCGCGCAGACAGCGATTCCGGTAAGTGTTTAGTAAATCCACGCCGGACACGCTTCATTACGATCTTATGAGAGTCGACGCCTGATTACGAACGCATAAGCACGGCTTCGGTCAGACGGCAATCTACCGGTTTTTAAGCGGCGAGTGCGTAGTTGTCGTCGTTGGCAACTATAAAGTGTGTAGATGGTTTTACGAGGTACTCTACACCTCGGCATGCCCCTCAGGTTTTGTGACCCACGTCGAAGCCAGGTCGCCCCCAAAGTTCTCTTTCAGACCAGTATCTGGTTTGAAAGTGCGGTGAGTATAGTCTATTCACTACACTCTTTACATGGGGTTAGAGAGGGTTTTATCAACCTTTTTTGAGGACGCGCTGTTTTTCCCGTTGCCAGTCACGGTCTTTCAAAGTGGCGCGTTTGTCGTGTTCTTTTTTGCCCTTTGCCAGACCGATTTCGAGCTTTGCGCGACCCTTGCTCCAGTACATGGCGGTGGGAATCACCGTGTAGCCTTTACGATCGACGGCACCGATCAGACTGGAGAGTTCATTGGCGTGGAGCAGCAACTTACGGCTACGCGTCGGGTCCGGGTGTATATGGGTGGAGGCCGTCGGCAACGGTGTGATCAGGGCACCGAACAGGAAGGCCTCGCCATTCTTGAGCAGAATATGGCTATCGCCGATCTGTACTTTTTTGGCGCGCAGGCTTTTGACTTCCCAGCCTTCCAGCGATAGTCCGGCTTCATAACGATCTTCGATGAAGAAGTCGTGCCTGGCCTTCTTATTGAGCGCGATGGTACTTGAGTTGCCGCCTGATTTTTTTTTCGTCGCCATGTTCTTATGTTCCGAGATGGGCGCGAATTATAACAGTATGGCGGCGGTGTGGGGATTTACCTGTGTTTCTGTTTTTGCTGGATGGCGAGGGCCACCTGGTTCCTCAGGGTGCCGAAAAAGCGCAGGGTATCACTGGAGACTCTGGGATTTTCGCGGTCATTATCGGCATAGATAAGGCCGATACTGGTTTTATTCACGATAACGGGGAACAGCATCATCGAATGTGGTTCTGTGAGGTTGCGGCACCAGTTGGGGATGCGCATGCGGTATTCTGCCGAGTTAACATCCAGCACCACGAAATCCTTATGGCGACTGATGGCGGTGTTGAACAGGTCGTCGGCATTTTTCTCCAGCGGGCAATGGAATTGCGGAATGATGTCTTCGATTTCCTTGCCCAGACCAAAGCGGGCGACTATGCCCTGGTTACGATTGTCACGGATACAGAACATGACGCGGGTGAATCCCATACCCCGGTAGATGGTTTCCAGCACCATGGTGATGATCTGGT
>JBFIID010000103.1:0-8185 GCA_041601415.1 Gammaproteobacteria bacterium | reverse complement strand
GGAATCGAATTTCCGATGCGCGTTGCCAGCGCGCAGGTCAAATCCTGTCTGCTACTGGCGGGGCTATATGCGACTGGGCGTACAACCGTCATCGAGCCGGGGCCGTCACGTGATCATACGGAACGGATGCTGAAGTCATTCGGGTATGAGGTAGAACTCAGCGGAGACCGTGTATCGGTAACCGGTGGTGGCAGTCTGCGGGCCACAAATATCGACGTACCGGCAGATATTTCCTCGGCGGCATTTCCAATGGTCGCGGCACTGATCAGCAAAGACTCCGATATTCTGTTGCCGGGTGTCGGCATTAATCCTACCCGCACCGGTATCATTGATGTCCTGAGATTGATGGGCGGCGATATTACGTTTGAGAACGAACGGCTGCAGGGTGCAGAGCCGGTGGCGGATATTCGTGTCCGTTACAGCCCGTTAAAAGGAATCGAGATTCCAGAGTCCCTCGTTCCACTGGCTATCGACGAGTTCCCGGTAATTTTTGTGGCGGCATCTCAGGCACAGGGGCAAACACTGCTGACGGGTGCAGAGGAACTGCGGGTCAAGGAGAGTGATCGGATTCAGACCATGGCCGACGGATTACAGGCATTGGGCATCGATGCCGAGGCGCGTCCCGACGGTATGCTGATCAAACAAAGTCAGTTCAATGGTGGTGAGGTTGATAGTCACGGCGACCATCGAATTGCCATGTCGTTTTCCGTAGCAGGTATGGTGGCATCAGAACCTGTGGTTATTCGGGATTGTGATAACGTCAACACCTCGTTCCCGGGCTTTAGCGATCTGTTGTCAAATGCTGGTATGCAGATTGAGGTAAGTCGATGAGCAGCCTGCCCGTGATTACGGTGGATGGACCGAGTGGTACAGGCAAAGGCACGCTTTGTCAGCTCCTGGCCGCCGAGCTCAACTGGCATCTGCTGGACAGCGGTGCCCTGTATCGCGTGCTGGCGGAAAATGCCAGGCTGGCACATATACCATTAGATAACGAAGCCGCACTGGGACAACTGGCCCTGGATCTGGATGTCAGGTTTGAAGAGGGTAGTGAGTCTGGCATGGGCGTGCGAGTGATCCTGATGGGCAAGGATGTGACGGATGCGATCCGCACAGAAACGGCCGGTGAAGCGGCCTCTCGTGTGGCAGCCATACCGCAGGTGCGACAGGCATTGTTACAGAGACAGCATAATTTTCGTCAGGCGCCAGGACTCATCGCTGATGGACGGGATATGGGCACCGTCGTGTTTCCAGATGCTCCACTGAAGGTGTTTTTGACGGCAAGCCAGCAGGAAAGGGCGGAAAGACGCCATAAGCAGTTGAAACAGAAGGGTATGGATGTTAGTCTCCCGCAGCTTTTTGATGATATCGCTGCGCGCGACGAGAGAGATCAGAATCGAAGTGTCTCGCCGCTGAAAGCCGCTGATGATGCAGTCGAAATTGACACGACTCACCTGAATATAGACCAGGTGCTGGAACAGGTACTGCATCTTGTCAGCGAGCGTCAATTATCAATAAAGGCATAGCCTGAAGAAACTCCCTCTGATCATCACAGGTCAGTACTCCAGAGCAAATGGGGTCAGGGAAGCTATTCAGAGAAATTTAGAGCAGGGTGGTCAGCGAAAAAGCTGACTGTGTGTTTAATCATCCCGCAGAAATGCGGCTAACCATGAGGATTCTAGCAGGCAGGTGCCTGTCAGGAGTCCAGAGAGTAGAAAATTATGAGCGAAAGCTTTGCTGAGTTGTTTGAACAAAGTCAGGCGGTAATGAACATGCGTCCGGGTTCGATTGTAACCGGAACCGTGATGGAAGTCGGATCAGAAATGATCGTCGTCAATGCAGGCCTCAAGTCCGAAGGTTTGATCCCAATAGAACAGTTCTTCAATGAGAAGGGCGAACTCGAAGTCGCCGTTGGTGATCAGGTTGACGTTGCACTTGATGCAGTCGAAGACGGATATGGCGCTACCCGCCTGTCACGTGAAAAAGCAAAGCGTGCTATTGCCTGGAAGCATCTCGAAAAGGCCTTCGAAGATCAGGCTACTGTTGTTGGTATCATTACCGACAAGGTCAAAGGCGGTTTTACCGTCGATCTGGAAACAATCCGTGCCTTCCTGCCGGGTTCACTGGTCGATGTACGTCCGGTTCGCGATACCAGTTATCTGGAAGGCAAGCCACTCGAATTCAAGGTTATCAAAGTCGATCAGCAGCGTAACAACGTGGTGGTATCACGTCGTGCGGTGGTCGAAAAAGAAAGCAGTGTCGAACGCGAAGCATTGCTGGATTCACTGGCCGAAGGCGTTACCGTCAAGGGTCTGGTCAAAAACCTCACCGATTACGGTGCATTCATCGACCTCGGCGGTATCGACGGTCTGTTGCACATTACCGATATGGCCTGGAAGCGCGTCAAGCATCCTAGCGAAGTCGTTAACATTGGCGATGAGCTGGAAGTTAAGGTTCTCAAATTCGACCGTGAACGCACACGTGTGTCACTGGGTCTGAAACAGCTGGGTGAGGATCCATGGGCCGAATTGGCTCGTCGTTATCCTGAAAGTGCACGTCTGTTCGGTAAGGTTACCAACCTGGCCGACTATGGTTGCTTCGTCGAAATCGAAGAAGGTGTTGAAGGCCTGGTTCACGTCTCCGAAATGGACTGGACCAACAAGAACGTACATCCTTCCAAGCTTGTACATCTGGGCCAGGAAGTTGAAGTCATGGTGCTGGATATCGATGAAGAACGTCGTCGTATTTCCCTGGGTATGAAGCAGTGTATTGCTAACCCATGGGAAGAGTTCGCCGCTACCCATAACAAGAACGACAAGGTCATCGGTACCATCAAGTCGATCACCGATTTCGGTATCTTCATTGGTCTGGACGGTGGTATTGATGGTCTGGTACATCTCTCTGACCTGTCCTGGAATATTCCGGGTGAAGAAGCTGTCAGAAACTACAAGAAGGGTGATGAGATCGAAACAACCGTACTGGCAGTTGATGCAGAACGTGAGCGTATCTCTCTCGGTATCAAGCAGATGGAACTGGATCCCCTGTCCTCCTATATGCAGGAGCACAACAAGGGTGATGTGGTGAAGGGTACTGTCACCGAAGTCGACGCCAAGGGTGCTGTGATTGACCTGTCTGGTGGTGTTGAGGGTTACATTCGTGTCTCTGAGCTATCCATTGATCCGGTAGATGACGCCCGTAAGATTCTGAAAGAAGGCGATGCGCTGGAGTCCATGTTTGTCGGTGTTGATCGCAAGAAACGTACAGTGAATCTGTCCATCAAGGCGAAGGAATCCGGTGAAGAACAGGAGGCAATGAAAGAATATGCTTCTGATTACAATGGCGGTAATGCGACGCTGGGTGATCTCCTCAAGCAGCAGATGGATAACAAGGACTCCTGAACGGAGTCTGAGTAATTCATTAAATAATTGCTCTGAGTCCGATCAGGTCTTGTTTCTGACGTTAAACTACTGATATAGTAGGGAAAAAGCGAGAACAAGAATGACAAAGTCAGAACTGATCGAATCATTGGCACGAAAACAGAGTCAACTCGGCTACAGGGATGTAGAACTTGCGGTGAAAACCATGCTGGAACACATGGTAAAAACACTGGCAGGCGGAGAACGTATCGAGATACGCGGGTTTGGAAGTTTTTCGTTACATTATCGACCACCAAGGGTTGGGCGTAATCCCAAGTCTGGAGATCCTGTCTCATTACCGGCCAAGTACGTTCCACACTTTAAGCCTGGTAAAGAGTTAAGGGATCGCGTTGATAACGGCAGCCTGTAACAGACTCAGCCACGCATCAAAGAACCTGCCCTGTTGAAACAGGGCAGGTTTTTTTGTTTATGGTGTGGTGATGTGTAAGAAGGGTGACTGGCTTTAGCGTCGGAGAGAAAAGCCGTCACGAAACATTGTTATTTGATAAGGGCAGACAATATACTGACAACCTGCCTGGACTCTCCCCCAAAGGTGAACTTATGCTGCGTTTGATAAGATTTCTATTTTTATTTCTGATTCTATTGATCGGTCTGGCTTTCACGGTCAAGAATGATCAATTGGTAGAGCTGAATTATTTTCTCGGTACCATAGAAATATCGGTTTCACTGTTGCTGATACTGGGTATGTTTGTCGGTTCTATTCTGGGTGTACTGTCGAGCATGTTTGCTATTCTGCCCTTGAAAAGAGAGGTCTCGCGTCTGCGTCATCAGACCAGTATCAAGGAGCAGGAGATCATGAATCTAAGGGCAATCCCTATTAAAGATGGTCCCTGAACTAGCCTCTCAACTCTTCTGGTTGCTACTGCCACTGGCGTTTATATCGGGCTGGTGGATAGCGACAAAAAAGTCGCAGACTCAAGCGCGCCAACCCGAGAGAAATACCTTTTCATCGGATTATTTCAAGGGGCTTAACTTTCTGCTTAATGAGCAGCCAGATAAGGCCATTGAGGTCTTTATCCGCATGCTGGATGTACAGAGTGAAACGGTAGAAACGCATCTGGCACTGGGTAATCTGTTTCGTCGTAAAGGCGAAGTAGATCGTGCCATACGTATCCATCAAAACCTGATTGCCAGACCCACTCTGGATAAAAAACAACGCGCGACAGCCCTGCTTGAACTGGGCATGGATTATATGCGCTCGGGTCTGCTCGACAGGGCAGAAAGCCTGTTCATGGAGTTATTGGAATCGGGTAGTTATACCACTCAGGCGGCACGACAACTGGTGAGAATTTATCAGCAGGAACGCGACTGGGACGAGGCGATAAAATATACACGCCGGCTGGAGATCAGTAGTGGTGAATCCCATCATCACATGATTGCACAGTTTATCTGTGAACAGGCCGAACAGGCCTATCAGCGAAAAGATCACAAGCAGGCAAAATTACTGCTGAAAAAAGCGCTTACAACAGATAACAATTGTGTGCGCGCAAGCTTGCTACAGGCGCAGATTTTTATTCTTCAGGATGAACCCAAGAACGCAATACGGGAACTCAGAAAAATAGAAAAGCAGGATATTGATTTCATCCCGGAAGCGATGGGGATGATGCAGGAATGTTATCTGAAGCTGGGCAAGATCGAAGAGTTTACCGACTATCTGCAGACCGTCACCGAACTACAGGACGGAATCACCGCTGTGCTGATGCTGGCCGATGTAAAGCATGAGACCGAAGGTCTTGATGCGGCGATCGAATACATGGCCAGTGCCTTAAGAAAACGGCCCTCGGTTAGAGGTTTAGGGCGACTGATTGAGTACGCGCTGGAAAACGCCAGCGGCGAGACACGCGAAAATTTGATGATTGTACAAAGCCTGACGGATAAATTACTGGAGAAGAAGCATGCCTATAACTGCACACACTGTGGTTTTACGGGGAAGTCTCTGCACTGGCAATGCCCGGGCTGTAACTACTGGAATACGGTAAAACCAATACAGGGGGTGATCGGTGAATAATTCTCGAATCATAGTCGCGCTGGATTTTCCAGACAAAAGTACAGCACTGGCTTTGGCTGAAAGCCTCGATCCTAGCGCCTGTCGAGTGAAGATTGGTAAGGAACTGTTTACCCGAGCAGGACCTGCACTGGTAGAAAAACTGGTGCTTGATGGGTTTGATGTGTTTCTGGATCTGAAGTATCACGATATTCCGAATACAGTGGCATCCGCCTGCGCTGCGGCAGCAGATCTGGGTGTGTGGATGGTGAATGTACATGCCTCGGGTGGTCGAAAAATGATGCAAACGGCGGCAGACAGACTGGCCAAACTTGAGCACAGTCCACTCTTGATAGCGGTCACTGTGTTGACCAGCATGGCGGCTGAAGATCTGGGTGAACTCGGTATTGATGCTACACCAGAACAGCAGGTGCTGAGGCTTGCTGCACTGACACGAGATGCAGGACTGGATGGTGTCGTATGTTCTTCCCGGGAAGTTATACAACTCAGGCAGGTGGTCGGCGCGGACTTCAAACTGGTCACACCGGGAATTCGTCCGCTGGGCAGCAGTCAGCAGGATCAGGTCAGGATCGCAACACCCGGTCAGGCGGTTCAGGATGGTTCGGACTATCTGGTTATTGGCCGACCGATTACACAGGCCACTGATCCCCTGCAGGCGCTGCATGAAATACAGGCCGAGATAGACAATGCGCTGGAAGCCGTCTAAGAGACGATGACCGATTCACCGTTTCAACCACCCCTGCCGAAAGACAGCTCACGTCGAGCGCACTGGCGCAGACTCTATGGCAGCAGTAAATCACTCGCCATCGCCGAGGCCAGCAAGCGGACTGAACATTGCCTGTTACTGATCACCGCGGATAACCTCAGCGCTAACCGACTGGCCCATGAGATCCGTTTTTATGCGGGTCAGGATTACCAGTCAAAAGTAAAGGTGTTCCCCGGTTGGGAGACCCTGCCCTACGATCAGTTCTCACCCTATCAGGACATTGTTTCGGAACGTCTTTCGATACTTTCGGATTTAAGGCAATCCAGCCAGGGGGTATTGATTGTGCCGGTCGCTACCCTGATGCACCGTTTGCCACCCGCCGATTATATCGAAGCCAACAGCATGCATCTCAAGACCGGTGATGTTCTGGATCGGGATGACTACCGTCGACGCCTGGAAAACTGTGGTTATCAATATGTCTCGCAGGTGATGGAACACGGTGATTTTACGGTGCGTGGATCCCTGCTTGATATCTACCCAATGGGGTCCAGGCAGGCACTGCGCATTGACCTGCTGGATGATGAGATTGATAGCATCCGCAGTTTTGATGCAGAGACTCAACGTTCGGTAGATGCCGTAGATGAAATCAATATGCTGCCGGCCAGAGAGTTTCCACTGACCGAAGAATCCATCAGGATATTTCGCACAAACTGGCGTAGTCGCTTTGAAGGCAAGGCAATGAACTGCCCTGTTTACGAGGATGTCAGTCAGGGACTTGCACCTGCCGGTGTCGAATATTACCTGCCCTTGTTTTTTACCGACTCACGCACTCAAACCCTGTTTGATTATCTCGACCAGCAGTCTATGGTGATTCTGGACGAAGATGTCGAAGCCGCCGCAGAGCACTTCTGGCTGGACATCAACGAGCGCTATGAACAGGCGCGTCACGATGTGGAACATCCCTTGCTGGATCCCTGCGAGATGTTTTTACAGACCGCCGAGGTGTTCCAGTTCTGCAAAGGCTTCCGAGGGATCAGTATTCATCCCGTTAGCGACGATCACAAGGCGAGTGAGTTCCATACTGCGGTGCCAGTACAGATACCGGTTGATGCACGCGCTGCAGAGCCTCTGGCTATCGTTAAACGTTTTATTCAGAACTGGTCTGTGGAACAACAACAGGGGCGTGTACTGTTCGTTGCAGAATCATCAGGTCGGCGTGAAACCCTGCTGGAAATGTTTCGTAAACATGCATTGCAGCCGCGACTATTTAACAGCTGGACTGAATTTGTTGCTTCCACAGACACTGTTGGTCTCACCGTCGGTAGTCTGGATCACGGCGCTCAGCTTTTTGACCCGCCGATTGCCGTGGTTTGCGAATCGCAGCTGTTTGGTGAGAAAGCCATGCAGCGTCGCCTGCGTAAGCGCAGTAATCGTGATACCGAAAACATTATTCGTAACCTGACCGAGCTCAGTGTCGGTGCCCCGGTGGTACACGAAGAGCATGGTGTCGGACGCTATCTCGGCCTGGTTACCATGGATGTGGGGGATATGGAGAATGAATATCTGCAGCTGGAATACGCCGATGGTGACAAACTCTATGTACCTGTCGCCTCACTGCAGTTAATCAGCCGCTTCACGGGTGTCGATCCGGAACGTGCACCCTTGCATAAGCTCGGCAGTGGACAATGGGATAAGGCGCGCCGCAAGGCGGCCAAACGTGCTTTTGATGTGGCGGCAGAACTACTGGAGATCTATGCTCGACGCGCCGCACGCAAAGGCTACGCACATCAGCGAGATGAGGTTGCCTATGCCGCCTTTGCGCAGGGATTTCCGTTTGAAGAAACCCCGGATCAGGAGGACTGTATTAATGCGGTGCTTTCGGATATGTGTGCTGACACACCGATGGATAGACTGGTTTGTGGTGATGTCGGTTTTGGCAAGACTGAAGTCGCGATGCGTGCCGCATTTTTAGCGATCAACAATGGCAAACAGGTGGCTGTGCTGGTGCCGACTACATTGCTGGCACAACAGCATTTCAAT
>JBFIID010000102.1:0-8275 GCA_041601415.1 Gammaproteobacteria bacterium | reverse complement strand
GCAACCAGTTTCAGTTTGTTGATGGCCCCAACTGCATTCTGATCAGAGATCTCAACAACAGCATGCAATGCCGCCTTGCCATCCCGTTTGAGCGTCTCGATGAAGACTTCCAGTTCGTCTGCGGAGAATGCCGTTTCCGCGATAATGTCTCCGATGATTGGCCGCTTATAGCGTATATGTCCTTCACCCAGAACAATGTCCGCCTGCAGGCCTGCCTGCTGTAGGGAATGGTAGGTCAGTCCCCAGGCCGCCAGTGTCGAGATTGAATAAATACTGCCCGCAAAGGCGGTGCCATGTAGATTGATATTGGCCCGGGCTACCGGGGCTTCAACGCGAATCCTGCCACTCGATAATTCAGCAACATGCAATTGCATCGCCTGTGCAGGCGGGATTTGCTCATGTAAAAAAGCCTCAAGCCTTGCTGCCTGATCCGTGCCGCCACTCATTCAGGTGTTTCTCCACTGTTAATCGCGCCAGCAAGCAGTCCAGCCATTTTGTGCTGTCTGGTCAATCCTCGTAGCGCCTGGCCAGTTTGGCCGCGCTAGGCAGGCGTTGGGTTAACCACTTGAAGAAGTAACCCGTAGGCTCCTCATAGCCGGTTATCAGGAAACTCAGTCGTTGTGGATTCTTCAGGGTGGAAATGACGCGCTTGGCATCACCTTCGGTGGCACAGAACAACAGGACATCACCGGGCAGAACGGTTTCCGCGTGCTCGGGCAGGACCGTCGTATTACCCCCACGCGTGAGAGCCAGGGGTATGCAGACGTACGGACTGTTGAGATCACAGGGTTTACGGATCAAATCAGCGATACAGACATCCAGGCCAAGCTCGGCAACCTGCTCGATGGCCGGTGTATCCTTGCCAATGGTGATACTCAGCAAATGCGGTGCCTGCTCACCGAAACCCTGCTTTAGTTTGCGCACCAGATGCGCCGTCACCCTCGGGTCGGATGCCTCGAGATGGTCGATCACGTCCTGCATTGCGGGGGCGATAAGACGCAGCAGAATGTTGCGCGCCGTCACCAGGCTTTCCTGCATGATCAGATCAACATTAGCGGCACTGAATGCGAGCTCATTTTCGTGCTGATTCTGCCGCACGATGAGAAAGGCATCGGTATTAAATTGCTGCGCGGTGAGCAGAATGCCCAGGTTTTTTGTATCGCTGTCGGTGCCCACCACCAGACCCGCTGCGTTCTTTATATCGAGTTCTGCCAGCGTCTCTGCATCGGCATGGGCATAGACGGTCTGGCTGCTGTCGGGCGCATCCTTGATCTCCGGGTCAATCACCACCGTTTCGATATCCTGAGTCGCTAGCTGTCGTTGTATACAGGACCCCATGCGCCCATATCCACACAATATCCAGCGTCCCTTGCGCATACTCGGCGGAGTATCGAGCCGGGCATCGTGTGCACCAACAAACCACTCACTCAGGGTATGTACCTCCGGGGCACTCACGGTCAACCGAACCTGTGCAGCAAATAATTCAAAGGGGTTGATCACCGTCACACCCTGCAGGGCGTTCAGCTGTTTCTGATGGCGCGGCGAGGTCGAGCGGCAGATAACCTGTGCGGAGGGGTTTAGAAAACGGGTCATCACCGCAATTTTCAGGTTGAGTTCTTCATCCGCTGATAGCGCAACCACACCCCTGCACATGGGGTGCTGGATACCCGCACCAATCAGGTGATTAGGCACACTGGCATCGGCACGTAGGCCCGGCATTTTGACCCGGTAATCGCGTAAAGCCAGGGCCTTTATCCGTTCTGCATCACCATCAATGACAACCGCCATCATGTCGTGATCACTAAAACCGCGGGTTAATAGCGAGCCGGTATCTCCGAAGCCGCAGACCACATAGAACGGGGTCCAGATGTGTCGCACACTGCGCACGAACTGGCGCTCCGCTACGGCGTTTAAAAAATACGGGTTCTGAACCAGTTTGATGATCGAGCCAATCGCATACAGCCAGGCAATAACCCCCATATAGAGGCACAGAATGGTCCATAAACGTTGCTCATCCGAGAAGCTATAGGGGATTTCACCGAAACCCGTTGTGGTCGCTGTATAGGTGAAGAAATAGAAGGCATGAAACAGGCTCATGGACTGTGGATTACCGTCCGCATCCATACCCGGCATCAATGCCATGCCCATGATGCCAATTGCATAAACCGCGATCATCACCAGTATCGGACCGCGGGTAAAACGCAGAACGACGGCGGTAACGCGATTCAGATCAGATGTTTTGGCCATCGCCGGGGACGTCGCTTAGTGGCGTGACATCAGGGCATCAGATACCAGTACGGTGACTGAGATCAGGTTCGCCACCAGCGCGCCACCGGTCCAGGAAATAATCGACACCATGTCATTAGGAGAAGGAATGCCAGACTCATCGGCCACCACAATCCAGATTACCCGTGAGGTAATTAGCAACATATCTGCAACCAGACTGGTCGCCAGAAGAATCGCACCAACCTGAGTCCGGTCACCGAGTTTCAGGCCCGTGGCAATCAGGCTTACGAAAATGGAGGTCGTCAGAACCCAGACGCTATGGTGGGCGGGGTTCTCGATATCTCCGATAATAAAAACGACATTCAAGGCCAGTGCCAGGACGATGAACAAACCAAATACCACGCGTTCCAGGTTCATGTTATTACTCCAAAAGTCCGGGGCTTATAGATATTGCCAGGCCGCTAATTCGACGCTGAATCAAGCTAAACAGCATGCTAACACGCGCCCTGATACAGCTTCAAACGGCGGCAACCGATCTGGCCAAAGGTACGGGGCATCCAGCTGCAGGGAGGTCTAGAATGAAGACCAGTGAGATATTTATTGCCTCACTCTGACGCAGGATCTGGCTTATATGAGTGATTTCTCTGTGTCTCTTCACACGCGGACAGTTGCCATGCATATGAGACAAAGGCTGCTTTCTGGCACGCGATTATTGATCAGCCTCAATAAACGGATGAGTGCCAGAACATACACTCAGCAGCACATGCATCGTCTGCCGGGGTGCCGTTCCATGCGGCCTGATTTCTACCAATTTCTACTCTTGTCTGTGTTTGTGATGGCTATCCTGTCCGGCTTTAATTCAGCGCAGGCAGACAGCCTCTTCGAACTCGGATCTGAGGCCCAGATCGAGATATATCAAACCACCGATGACATCATCGATGATAGCCAACTGAATAAACCGGAATTCATCAGCCAGTTCAAACCCTACAGACAAACAAGCTTCAACTTTGGAATGTATGAAGGCGACTTATGGTTTCGTATCAGCCTGCCTTCCGATCACCAGTTTAACTATCTTGAAATCGATAACCCTTATCTGGACATAGTCAGGCTATATAGTCGACATGCGGATGGCAGTTTCCATATGCAAGAGGCTGGCGATTCCATGCCATTCGACAGCCGAGATATCAAATATCGTACTTTTGTATTTGAGCTAGATAACAGCCTACAAAGCACCAATGTGCACTATCTAAAAATTCGTTCCAAAGGTGCCGTACATTTCCTGGTTAATGTCTGGGATGAGGATGGCTTTCTCGAGTACACCACTCGTTCACAGGGACTAATCGGCATCTATTACGGTCTCCTGCTCGTAATGGCAATCTATAACCTGCTTATTTTCTTCAGCATTCGCGAATCTACACACCTGTATTATGTGATTTACACCCTTGTTTTCGGGCTTTTCTTCGGTGCGGTTAGCGGTGTTTCTTTCCAGTACCTGTGGCCAGAGAATCACCAATGGGCACAACTAAGTTCGTCCTTCTTTACCGGGCTTGTAATATTTTCAGCCTTTCTCTTCTCCAGAGACTTTTTGCAGACACGCAAGAACTCACCCATCCTGGATCGTCTGATTCTGGCCTTAATGGCGCTCTCGGTTTTCCAGATAGGGTTGGTTCTATTTGGCGATCTGAGACTCGCCGCAGGCATGGGCATAGCCCTGGGTATCTGCCTGCCGCCTGTCATCTGGTGGTCAGCGATGCATTGCTGGATAAAAGGGTTTCGTCCTGCCCGCTTTATCATCCTGGCCTGGACATTCTTTTTAATCACAATTTTCACCAGTGGCCTGATGTATGCTGGCCTGGTAGAGGCGAACTTTTTCACTGTCTATGGCATGCAAATTGGTTCTGGTCTGGAAATTATTCTGCTCTCGTTTGCACTGGCCGACAAGATGTCGCTGTTAAAACAGGGCCGACAGAATCTTCAGGCGATCTACACCAATCATCTTGAAACCTATAGTCATGTACTGGAGAAGAAGGTCTCCGAACGTACCGGTGAACTGCAGGAAGCGATGGAAATAGCGCGCAAGAAGAACCTTGAGCTGGAATTAATCAATCAACATCTCACCGATCTGGCCACCCACGATGGACTCACTGGCCTACTCAATCACCACACATTTATTGAACAGTTCAAACATGTGATTGAAGATGCGCGACGCTACCGATATTCACTGGTGGTAATGATGATCGACCTCGACCATTTTAAAAAAATCAACGATACCTTCGGTCATCTAACGGGTAATGACGTATTACGTAGCGTCGCTACAATCTTTGACCGGGCGGTACGGGAATCAGACCTGGCTGCGCGCTATGGTGGCGAGGAATTCACCCTGGTATTGACTCGCACCAGTCTCACCGAGGCAATGGGCAAGGCCGAGGTGATTCGGCAACAGGTAAAAGACCTGCGGCTGGAAAATGCCCCCAGTCTAAACCTGACGATCAGCATTGGGTTGGCGGCCTTTGATCCCTCTAATCAAAACACCGATTACAATGCCCTGCTGTCTCAATCAGACAAGGCGCTGTATGACGCAAAGCAACAGGGACGCGACAGGGTGTGTTCTGCCAGCCGTCGTCTGTCTATCGTGACATCCAGTCAGTCTCCCCAGAACCAGGCATAAGAAACCTGTCAGGAGAGCAGCTCATCTAGCTGGGTTTGCAAACTCTGCACCGCTGTACGCAACTCACTGACCTCGGCTTCCAGCGCATTGATTCGTTCATTATCTGCACTTCCCGATTGTGCGGGCGTTGCGCCAGGCTGCCAGTCGGTCTGATCCGCCGTGACCTCGCCACTGAAGAGGTGTGCAAAACGCGCTTCACGTTTACCCGGTTCACGAGCCAAACGTGCCACCAGCGGTGCGGCATCACGTTCCGCCATTTGCTGCAATACCTTCTCTACCTCATGCACATCAACGAAACTGCAAAGCCGATTAGTCCGTGTACGCAGTTCACCCGGTGTTTGCGGACCACGCAGGAATAGCACACAAATAATCGCCAGTTCCTGTTCGCTGAGTTTCAATTCGCCAAATTCCGTATTACAGAAACGATGCTTGTACTTCACCACCCGGCTACCGTAGCCAGAACCTTCGCGCAACAAATGTTTCTGGATCAGTTGATCGATTGTTTCCTGCACCTCCGCTTCGCTCAAGTGCAGAACCGGATCACGATTACTCTTCTGGTTGCAGGCCAGGGTCAGGGCGTTCAGCGACAATGGATATTGATCGGGCGTTGTGATTTCTTTTTCAATCAGACAAGCAATCACACGGGTCTGAAGCAGGGTTAGTTCCATGTCCACAGCGTGTTCCTTATGGTTAGTAATAAATGATGTCTCCTGTCGGAGAAAGCCTAATATCTACACCTTTGCAATTAAGATCAATTACTGCCGACAGGCTAACGTCACCGGGTGCTCCCAATCGGGTGTCTGCCGGATCGTGGGCAGCGATAAATAGAACCGAAACATTCAGGAATTCTACTGGTCATTATCAGCCTCAAACAGCATGGTGAATGGCGCTACTGTCGCAGTGTTCGATCAGCCCGCCCGCCAACTGCCTCTCTACAATCACTTAAAATACGCGTTATGATTCAATAAATTTTTACGCCAAGGAGATACCCATGCGCTGCCACGAAGTCGATTACGAAATTATTGGTCATGAAATGCAACTGGTTGAGATTGAACTTGACCCCGGTGAAACCGTGATTGCCGAAGCAGGCGCCATGACCTACATGGAAGACGGTATCGAGTATGAAGCGCGTATGGGTGATGGCTCAGACGCTAATGCCGGGATTCTGAGTAATCTCTTCAGTGCCGGTAAACGTATGCTGACAGGTGAGTCTATCTTCACCACCCATTTTAATAACAGTGGTACGGGTAAGAAACGCGTCGCTTTTGCTGCGCCCTACCCCGGTACGATTGTGCCACTGAATATGGCGGAGCTGGGCGAACGACTGATCTGCCAGAAGGACGCCTTCCTCTGTGCCGCACTGGGCACCAAAGTCTCCATTAGCTTTAACAAACGTCTGGGCGCGGGCCTGTTCGGCGGTGAAGGTTTTATCCTGCAAAGCCTTGAAGGCGATGGCATGGCCTTTATTCAGGCCGGCGGCACAATTATCAAGAAGGAACTCAAGGGTGAAAAGCTGCGCGTCGATACCGGCTGCCTGGTCGGGTTTACCGAGGGCATTGATTACGACATTCAACGAGCCGGCAATCTCAAATCAATGGTCTTTGGTGGAGAGGGAATGTTTCTCGCCACCCTGTCGGGTCATGGCACGGTCTGGTTGCAGAGCCTGCCCTTCTCTCGCATGGCAGATCGAATTCTGGCTCATGCGCCTTCGGCGGGCGGCAGTGACAAGGGCGAAGGCTCGGTACTCGGCGGTATCGGCAGAATTCTGGATGGCGACTGATCAGATCTGCTGCGAATAAACAGAACACATAAGCCTTAACGTGCAAAGGGCAGGTAGAGTAAAGAGTGAAAATACACCCTTACTCTGCCTGCCCTTCTTTTGTCGCTACTGACCTTGAATCAACAAGCGTTATATTTCACTCAGGCGTAAATCAACCTGTCCACCAGATCTGGCAATATCTCAGAGGCACAGCCCGATAATTTCAGTGACACCATGTCAGTAATGGTGGTGTCGTCCAGGTTGACTTCTACCACGGTGGCACCATTCTCTCTGGCCATAACAGGCAGCCCTGCTGCCGGATAAACCAGTCCCGAGGTACCAATGGAGAGAAACACCTCTGCTTCAATCGATCCCTTCTCAGCGGCATTCACCGCAGCGGAAGGCAGGTTTTCACCAAACCAGACAATGTTCGGTCGCAGCAATTTGCCCGTCACCTGACAATAGGGTGGCAGGCTCTCCAGTGTGTCATCCAGAGGCAGGACTTCGTCCTCGTCGAAGCGTCTGGCCGTATTCAGGTTGCCATGCAATTCAATCACGTCATAACTACCTGCACGTTGATGTAACTGATCTACATTCTGGGTAATCAGACAGAAATGATTACTCCATTGCTGTAGCCGCACCAGCGCATCGTGCCCGGCATTCGGTAGCGCCTGTTTGACCATTTCACGCCGTCCGTTGTACCACTCCCAGAGTAATTTTGGATCGCGCTGAAAAGCCGAAAGAGAAGCCAGTTCTTCAGGGCTATAATTTTCCCACAGGCCCGTTTGCGCTTCACGAAATGTTGGAATGCCGCTCTCTGCAGAGATACCAGCACCGGTCAGAACCGTAATTCTCGTATCTTTGTTAATCGATGCAATTAAATTATCCAGTTCTGTCACTGCTTACTCCTTTCTGGAATTCTCGACCATATCAGCCAGTCGCTCACCGAGAATCACGCTGATATTAAAATTCATTTTGGCCACAATATTTGGGAAAAACTTCAGATCTTTTTGCATACGCTGATAATCAAAACGCAGCACCGAAACCTCGCTCAGCGCCCTGACGTCTGCGGTTCTTTCTGTTTCACGGATGTAGCCAATCTCACCGAACACCTGGCCTGCCTTCAGGGTGGCCAGCACATGAGTTTCGTTACCCTCTCTGCGTACCACCTCGGCCTCACCGGACATAATGAGATACATATCACGACCAACCGTTCCCTGCTCAACCAGTAAATCGCCTTCCTCAAACTCATTAAGCTCGGAGATCAGTATCGCCTTACGCCGCTGATAATTGGTCATATCGCTGAACAGTGGACTGTTTTCCAACACCTCACGATCGACACGCATGCCGAGGATTTGATACAGCCCAACCAGCCGGATACGCGACATCACGATGGGTGTAATCAATAGATTTGCAAAGATAGCGAACAACATGGTCGCAGCAGACAGTGCGCCAAACTGCGCAACCACGGTAAAGTTTGAAAACAGCAGGATGCCAAAACCGAGGGCAAGGGCAAAACTTGAGACTATTAGCGGCGTCGCTTCTTCACGAACCGCTGTGTTTACCGCGCCAACATAATCTGACGTGCGCCGACACAATTCATTATAACGTGCCAGCAGGTG